>JAIPFO010000288.1 GCA_021736565.1 Phycisphaerae bacterium
CAATTTAATACGGTTCGCCCACACATTAGCGAACCGTATGAATGCATAGCGGAGGCCCCTTGAGCGGACCCTTCGATAAATCTTTAGGTCGAAAGACCGACCCGAAGGGGAAAGATTTACGATAAAGGGTCTGCGTGGGGCCGGAGCGTCAGGCGGTGACCCAGTCAAATTCAATGATAGAAATATCCTGTTGGCCCCCATTGCCCAATGTTCAATACTTCGATTGTGAAGGTTGTCCAAGAGTGATTATGGGGTGAAATGCGATGTGCGATTATTGGTGCGTGCCAAGCTGATCGATTTATGTGGAGCATGGTAAATTTCAGAGGTCAAGACGGTCAGACAGCAGCAAGTCCAACAGCGATCAAAGTCAAACAGGCTATAGATACTTCAGGAAATAGAACAGGGATTAAGACATGAATCAAAGCGGCATATGTTCCATGAACAACTCAGCTTCTGGCAGTAAATATAAGGTCATTTTTGGTGTTCATCTTCTTCTAATTTCAAGACTTCTATCCAATTCAAACCGAGCCATAAATATACACAAAAGGCACTAAGCCATAATGATCAATTGACAGTCGATCCTTACTTTGGATGTGGTTGATGATGGTTCCAGTTCAATATGTATTTCTTCTATGCCTTCGGGATGTTTTATTTCATAGGATTTACCTCTATATCAGAAAACCAGATGAACACATAGCAGAGGCCCTTTTCAAGCGGACATTCCAATACGATCTAAGCCATAAGACCCCCCTAAAGAGAATTGTTTTACGATAAATGAACTGCTTTACCCCAGTCTCAATACCCCCTTCTTTCCTCGAATACCTATAACTGATGATTAAATATAATTAGTAGGATTAATCATTGCGTTGTAAACCATGAAATGTCAGACAATTAGGGCAATGTTGCCTGTTGATTTAATCAATCGTTTTTGCCCTCACTGCGGCTATTTAATCAACGATTTTTCCTATTTAATCAACAGGTGAGCGGTATTTAATCAACATTTTTCATGAATTAATCAACCACTTCTTCATAGGGGCGATCTCCATTGCTCCACTCCAGTCGACACCTGTCTAGGCTGGCTCAGGCGAAGGCTATACCGATAAGCAAGCAGCCAATACCCCTGAAGCCAGGTTCATGGTTCACTGGGCAAAATTACTCATTTTGTGTCAATGGGCGCGTGAACTTGTGCCACTTGGGGGCGCTTCAAAATGTGCCACTGGTTAACGGTTTCATAGTGCCTGATTCTCTGTTTTGTTTCAAGTAGATTTCACTTTTGGGGCGGATTATTTTGTCGGTTCGCTCTGGCACTAGGCCGGTGTCGCTGGGATCGGCGGCCCGACGAGAATGGGCCCCACCCAAGCTCGTCGGAGTCGTGGCCGCTGCAGGCCCAGCGGGGCCGGCCGGGCGAAGTGAACCCACGGGTTGATACGCCTTATTTCTCATTGGGTGTGGCCTCCTTCGTCTTCGTGGCTGCAGCAGCTCGGTCCTTGAGGCGATAGCTGCGTCCCGTGATGATTATGATCTCGGCATGGTGCATGAATCGATCCAGAATCGCCGTGGCTGAGGGGACATCGGCCAGCAGTTTACCCCAGTCTTCCAAGGGACGATTCGAGGTCATGATCGTGGATTTCAGTTCGTAACGACGCATGATGATCTCAAAGAGATATTCACCTGAGCGTTTGGGCAGTTGTTTTATCCCCATGTCATCGATGATCAACAAGTCAGGTTTGAGATAGGCGTTGAGAACGCGATCCTGGCCACCCATAGCCTCGTCGCTGAGGAAGTCACGTACGACATCGAAGATGGAACGATAACGCACGGTAAACCCGGCTTTGATGGCCGTGTAGCCGAGGGCCTGGCAGAGGTGACTCTTGCCCACGCCCGGAGGCCCCAACAGTAGCACGTCCTGCTGTTGGCGAATGAACTGACAGGTGGCCAGATCGAAGATCTGCTTCTTCTTGATGGAGGTATTGAACTGCCAGTCAAAGGCATCCAGGGTCTTGAGGTCTCGGAAGCCAGCGGCCTTGATCCGACGTTCGATCAGACGATCCTGGCGTATGAGTAGTTCATCCTGGACAATCAGTTCCAGGAACTCACCGTGGCTGAGATGGTTGTTCGTTGCTTCCTGCAGACGCACCTCCAAACACTGGGCCATGCCTGACAGCCTGAGCTTCTTTAAATCCGTTTGCATGCTGGCATTCATGGGTATCTCCTTATCATGGGTTAGCTGAAGTGGGTATGCGTGACCTGGTCATATTCTGAAAGGTCTCGGATAATCTCATGTTCCTTGACAAAGTCAAACTGTTGCTGTTCATGCCCGCCGTGTTTGAGGATCTGCCGTACCGCGCGTAGACGAAACGCCCCGTGTGTTAAGGCAACCTTACAGGCTTGATCGATGGCCTCGGAACGATGCTGCCGTGTCAAGCTCAAGAGGCCGTTGAGTACGCGTATGCCGGCAATGCCTCGGTTTTGGAGCATGACTTGGCTCCAGCGACTGGCGTCCGGCCCAATCAAGCTGGCGCGTTGCAGCAGCCAGTCGGCCCCACGTTCGATGCGTGAGATCTTGCGGCTGTGCAGATGCTCTTGGGCCGTCTGGAATCGTCCGGGTTCGACTTGGGCATGCACGGTAATCTGCCTCATGCGATGGTTGAAGATTCGCACCAGGCGTCCGTCCCAACGGACCCACAGGCGTTGCCCGACATATTCCGGAGGCACTGAGTAGTATGCCTTGGCCACTTCGACATGACCGTCGCGGTGAACGGACCGCTGGGCCTCTTTGAAACAGGCAAAACGTTCCACTGGGAGGGGTCCCAGTGCCGGTTGATCGATCTCTTGAAAACTCTCATGGACGTGTTTACGTGTGGTGCCATGGACCCGTGTATCGGCCACGGTCTGTTCCCAGTGCAGCAGGAACGCGTTCTGGCCGGCTAGATTCTGAAAGGACCGTCCCTTGAGGGCATTGTCTTTGACGTAACCGATGCCGCGTTCGATCTTACCTTTGTAATGTGAAGCTTCACATTACAAAGGTAATGGAAAGTAAAGGATAATGGAAAGTTTATATCTGCATACGCTGTAGAGGTACTGCCATGCTTGAATTACGCCAATGTTTTTCCTTTTTTAACTTTCCATTATATTTTCCGTTATTTTCCTGGATTTTTCAGCCACATCATCAGCCCTGCGTTACTTTGCCATTCCGTCATTTTGTCCGATACGACGCTATTGTTTTCCAGAGCTTTTCTTTTCATTTCCCCATCTATTCTGGCGTAAATTTCGGTTGTCTTAACATCTACGTGGCCAAGAAAATCCCGTATATAAATAAGATTCACCCCTGATTGCAACAGATGAATGGCTTTGGAATGACGAAAACAATGCGGAGATAGTTTATCTGGAAACAATTCAGGGACTTCCTTAATCGCTTCGTTGGTATATTTCTTAACGACGTATGAAATTCCCGCCCGAGTTAGTTTGTTTTTGGAACGGTTGCTAAACAAGGGATAATCGAAAGTATATGGTTCCGTTAGATTGTTCTCTTTCAAGTATTGTCGTAAAAGCTCCGACATCGGTTTCATTAAGGGGACAATTCTTCTTTTATTGCCTTTTCCTGTCAATTTGACTGTGGCGGGAGATACCGTTCTTATATCACCAACTTTTAAATCCGCCAGTTCCTGCGCTCTGGCACCTGAATCATAGAGCAGGCTTAGAAGAACAATGTCTCTGCGCCCTCTCTTTGTCAATTTACTCGGTTTTCCCAGCAAAAACTTCATTGCTTCAAGCGTTGCGTATTCGACGGAAATTTTCATTGTCCTCTTCATGGGAACCGAAAGTATTTGTTGTGCCGAGTGGATATAATCTGGAAACTCCATCTGTAGGTATCGACAAAAAGAATGAAACGCGGCTAAACGCACGTTTCTTGTAGATGCAACACAATTCCGGGCTTTTTCAAGCCACTCCAAATAGTCTTCAACCAGTTTTCTGTTCAGGTGGTTCAGAGAAAACTTTTCCGGTTTAATCTTTTTGTCTTCGGAGCAGAAATCAAGGAATAGACTAAATGTGTCCCGGTACGACATGATAGTATTGGGGCTAAGCCCCGCAATCCCCGGAAGGTACTTAGAAAGAAAATTAGTCAAATAATAAGCGAAATTAGTTGGTTTCATCGTCTACCACCTCCGGGATCACATAGGCACAGGTCTGAGAAACTCTCTCAATCAGTTCAGGATACGCTTCTGCGGTTAATCTGACATAACGTTGCGTAGCTCCCACCGAATTATGCCCTATATAGACAGAGAGAATTGGCAACGCGATATACAGGTCAACGCCTTCTTTTACCTGCTTTGCCAATGTGTGCACACAAAAGGTGTGCCTCAGATCATGGAGTCTCGGCCCTATACCTTTACCACCATGGGAAATATTCGCTTTCCATAACAATTCACGGTACATCTTGTAAATCCGGTTGCGTGTCAGAGGGGTTCCATTTTTGTTCCTGAAATAATGATCTTCTGGTGGATTACTTCCGTTGAACAACGCATGATATCTGATAGACATATCTGAAAGAGGTATGGACATTGGCACCAGTCTGTCTTTGTTAAACTTCGATCCCCTTATGAACAGCACTCCATTGTCAAAATCAACATCAGATATTTTCAAATGGAGAGCTTCGGAAATCCTGAGACCACAGCAATAAAGCAGACGAAAAAGTAAGGGATAACTTTGGTGTTTATTCGATTGGGGATGTGGCAGAATGGCATCAACGAATTGAAATAAACGGGCAATTTCCTCATGAGTAAAGATATATGGGATGTACTCATCTCTTCTGATATTATGGCTTTTAGGTGGTATATACGCGTCATATCCCTGGCTCTGTAAATACAACGCGAACTGCCGCAAATTACTGGCACGACGTTCCCGTGTCTTTACCGATTCAAATTTCCTTTTTGCTGTCCATCCCAAAACCAATTCTTTACTCAATGACTTGTTCTCAATCATGTAATTTTGCGCGTATTCGGAAAATCTGCGAAGGG
>JAIPFO010000289.1 GCA_021736565.1 Phycisphaerae bacterium
ATATTGGCCTATTTATTACTCACCGCTGCTGAGATCCTCATCTCCATTACCGGTCTGGAATTTGCTTACACGCAGGCCCCGAAAAAGATGAAGTCTGTTGTCATGTCACTCTGGCTGGTAAGTGTCTCGGTGGGCAACCTGGTGGCCTCCGGTGTTAACTTCATTATCATTAAACCAGACGGCACAAGTAAACTTGCCGGGGCCAATTATTACTGGTTCTTTGTCGGTATGATGCTGGTGACGGCTGTCGTATTCATCTTTATTGCCCGCGGATATAAGGAAAAGCATTACATACAGGGCAGTGAAGACGCCCCGTCCGCTGAGGGTGAACCGATCCCCGAGGCCTAATCCCTAAATCGCTGAAATTCCAATCACAGTCTGAACAGCATGCGAGGGTAACACCGTTTACCCTCGCATGCTCATAATATATGCCGCCCCGCGGTGCCTGGAGAAATACTGAATTATCATGGCTAAAAAAGAATTCCTCACAGCTCCTGCCCCGTCAACGAAGTTGCCCAAAGGCATCCCCTACATCATCGGTAACGAAGCCGCCGAGCGATTCAGTTTCTATGGAATGCGATGTATTCTGGTCATTTTTATGACCCGCTATCTGCTGGGGCAGGACGGCAGCCTGGATGTCATGAATGGTGAAGAGGCCAAGACCTCTTTTCATATTTTTGTCTCTGCAGTCTATTTCTTTCCGATCATCGGGGCACTCATCTCAGATATCTGGCTAGGGAAATATCGTACCATTCTCTATCTGTCAGTAATCTATTGCCTGGGCCATGCTGTTTTGGCGATTGACCAGAGCCGCATCGGTTTGTTTTCGGGCCTTACCTTGATCGTCATTGGCTCCGGTGGGATAAAACCATGTGTCTCGGCCCTTGTCGGCGACCAGTTCGGACCAACCAATAAACATCTCATGGAAAACATCTTTGCCTGGTTCTATTTCGCCATTAACCTGGGCTGCTTTCTTTCGACCTTAATGATCCCGTTTGTACTGGACATATGGGGGCCGCATTGGGCGTTTGGGATCCCCGGGCTTTTGATGGGGTTGGCAACCGTTATTTTCTGGTTGGGCCGCCATCGATTTGTACATGTCCCTTCCGGTGGTGCAAAATTTGTTAAAGAATGTTTCAGTGGTGAAGGCTTACAGGCCATTGGGAAATTAGTTATCATCTTTCTTTTTGTCGCCGTATTCTTTGCGTTATTTGACCAAAGCGGATCGGCCTGGGTCTTACAAACCGAAAAAATGGACCGACACTGGCTGGGCATTGAATGGCTGCCCTCACAAATCCAGACCGCCAGTCCGTTTATGGTTATGGTGATGGTACCCGTTTTTGCTTACGGCCTATATCCATTGGCCAAAAAGTTTACCAAAGTCACCCCCCTGCGAAAAATCGCTGTAGGCTTCTTTGTCGCCGCCGGGACATTTGCCCTATCAGCCTATATCGAATCCATGATCGATGGCGGCGATATTGCCAAATACACCTCACGGTCAGCGGTTACCGGAACCGAAGCGACACGAATTCTGGACGGAAAAACCGATGGGACCGGTTGGTCCTCAGCGGAGGCACCGACAGAGGAAAATCCCCAGGAACTGGTGATTCGCCTTCGTCAGCGAACCGCGTGGGACATCTCCAATATTACCCTGAAACCAGCTACGTCACTTGGCATGAACGAAGTGGTCGCGGCCTTAAACGATGCGGCCTTTGATCTGCATAAACAACATGCCAAGCTGAAATCGTCTACTACACCGATCAATGAAATCAAAAAGAAACTTAATCTGACCCAGAAAGACATCTCGGTCGAAGACGTACTGGGACTTCTTCTGAAAAATGCTGAAATATTAGAAAATGCCGCCAAAAAAGCGAAAAAAGCAGGCAACAAAGCAAAGAAAAACGCTGCCAAAGATAAATACATCGCAGCAAGCCAGGCCGCTCGAGCCGTTGCCGTTACAGCATTCGAGCAGGTAAACATTAAAACGACGTGCCTGAACGACCAGAGTTACTTTCCTAAAAAAGTCACCCTTTACGCTGCTGATTTTACCGGAAAGCTTCTTCCATCTTTAAGATCGGAAATGGCCAACAACAAGTCGGTCTATGATCCAAAAACAACCGGCTGGCAGCATATCGCAGAGGTATCATTGAAACAGGATGGATCATCCAAGATTATTGAATTTGATACCATCAAAGCAACCCATGTCTTGGTACAGATCAATTCCAACTACGGTGCCGATCGGGTCAAAATTGGCGAAGTCTGCGTGAATGCCGCCAGCGAGATGACCGAAATCGCCGGTGAAACCGCCGGGGCCGCCTGGCCCAACGTTGCGGCGATCGGATTTAAACCGACAATTCTCTGGCAGTTTCTGGCCTATTTCCTGATCACAGCCGCCGAGGTACTCGTCTCGGTCACCTGCCTGGAATTCGCCTATACCCAGTCACCCAATAAAATGAAATCATTTATCATGGCCCTGTTCCTGATGTCCATCTCATTGGGCAACGCCGTGACCGCTGGTGTAAACCATTTCATCCAGAATCCCGATGGCTCGGTCAAGCTGGCCGGTGCGGATTATTATTCCTTCTTTGCGATCATGATGCTGGTAACCGCCCTGCTATTCATTTTCGTCGCCAGGGGATACAAAGAACAAAGCTACATACAACACGAAAGTGCTTAAACCACCCCGGCACGGAAAACCCAACAGCTAAACAATGGCCATTATTTCATTTAAAAATATCAGTATTGAATATTCAGGCACCCAAGTCCTCGACAATGCCTGCTTTGAGATCAACGCCGGCCAGAAAATCGGGCTCATTGGCCCCAATGGTTCCGGCAAAACGACGATTCTGAAAATCATCACCAATCAAATAAAGCCCAATGAAGGCAAAGTTGAGATTGGTGGCGATGTGCGTATAGGCTATGTGCCCCAGCATGTGGAATTTGAATCGAACCAGACAGTCGTGGACTATCTGCTGGATGATTACCGTCAGCTAAAGGCTAAGTTACGTCAAAACGAAGAGGCGGTATCCAATGCGAACGGCCAGAACATGGATGCACTACTGAAGGCCTATCAGGTCGTTCGCGATTCGTATGACCATATCGGTGGGGACCATTTTGAGGCCAGGGCCATGGCGATGCTGGATGCTTTGGGGCTGGCCGGTCGACATGACCAACCGATACAGCAATTATCCGGCGGCGAAAAAAACGTACTGGCGATGACCCATGCGCTGTTGGCCGACCCAAACCTGTTGATCCTGGATGAACCGGGGAATCACCTGGATTATATCGGACTGGCATGGCTTGATGAATTTCTACAGCGATTCCGTGGTGCGGTGCTGATCGTCTCGCATAACCGGTATCTGCTCGACCGGGTGACCAGTGATATTATCGATCTGGAATTTGGAAAGACCTCACTTTATCACGGCAACTATACGAAATACAAGCAGCTCCGAAAGGAGCGGCAGGAAGCCCTTCAAAAGCAATATGACGACCAGCAGAAACGAATCGCTGAGCTTAAGGCCCTGGTCCAGAAATTTGCCGATATCGCACAGGGGCACGCCAGCGACCAATCCTGGGGCAAACGATTAAGGGCCCGCCGAAGCCAGTTAGAACGTGAAATGGCCAATGCCATCGAAAAACCCATCTATGATAATAGTAAGGTTAACCTGAACTTTCAAGCCGAGGCGACCAAAGCGGATATCGCCCTGCAAATTAAGGGATACAGTAAAGCGTTCGGCGAGCTGGAACTTTTCAACGACCTCCAATGGAGCATCAACGGCGGGCAACGCTGGGCACTGATCGGCCCCAACGGCTGCGGCAAGACCACTCTGCTTCGCGATATTGTCAAAAAAGGACGCTGGGAAGACCCCATCATTCGTATCGGCCCCAGTTTATCGATCGGATATTGCTCCCAGCAGCAGGAAGTACTCAACGAGAATAAAACGGCCTTTGAAGAGATTGCAGGCCTCAAAAATGTCTCCCACGAGCAGGCCCTGGGTATTCTGGCCCGTTTCCTGTTTACCGATGAGGATGTCCATAAGAAGATCGCCAATCTTTCCGGCGGTGAACGCAACCGCCTTCAACTGGCCCGGCTTATGCTGCTCAAACCAAACTTCCTGTTACTTGATGAACCGACGAATCACCTGGACATTCAAACCTGTGAGGCTGTTGAAGCGGCTCTCAGTGAATTTAACGGAACGATTCTGACCGTCTCGCATGATCGGTATTTTCTCGACAAGATCGCGGACCATGTGGCAGAGGTAAAAGATAAATCACTGCGTCTTTACGACGGGAACTTTACCACATACTGGCAGACGTATAAAGCCCAACAGGAACAATCCACCGGCCGAATCACTAGCCGGGGTAAAGATCGCCAGCAGGACAACGACGCCAAAGCCAAAACCGGCGGTCAGGCCTGGCTCGATAGAAAAGCCAAAGCTGCAATACTACGTAAAGCTCAAAAAGCAGCCTCCGACCTGGAGAACAAACTGGGCCAGACTGAAAAGGAAAAAGAAAAACTCGAACAAAAAATCGCCGACGCCTACACCCGGGGCGATAACGACAAAGGCAGCAAGCTCTCCCAGGAACTCAAAATAGTCTCCACCCAGATCGAAGAACTCTACGAAGCATGGATGGAAGCCGTAGAAAATATCCCGGAAGAAGAATAAAGTCCTGCCCGAATTTTCATCTTCTCATTTTTCCCTCAAAGCCCATAATTCACCATGAATTTTCAGTAAGGACTCCCGCGTCAAAAGTCATTTCCTCGCGTATAATATCGCCCTTTAAGCTGTGGAAAAACAGGTGTAAAAATACTTATGACGCGGAGGTCTTTCTTGTGATTATTTTATTTCTGTCCATTGAATCTGCCTCACTTGAAAATGATCCGATATTTATAGTTAAGGCATAACCGCAATGATTCAGATGCCCCCCCTCCAGACAATTAAGAAAGCTATGGTCGATTCTGCCAGTATTCATACATCGCTTCCATGCCATACGGTGATTTACCGTAAGTGGGG
>JAIPFO010000290.1 GCA_021736565.1 Phycisphaerae bacterium
CCCCGCCAGCCCGAGGCTGATTAACGACCTTTGACGGATGGGCTTTTGACGCAGCAACGCAATTGAAAATAAGACACACTCGCACGTTATTTTAAATAATAAGAAGTGTAGAACGTGTTGAGTAGTGCTTGATGAAGCAGTTAACAAGTATCTCAAGAAGCTTGTTCGCTTCATATAGAACCTGGAGGGGTTCTTTTTACATCCTCTGTTGAGGGAGAAAGATTGTTATGAGTTATCTACTAGAACTACTGGGAAAGGGACTTGAAAGTTCATTAATGTCATTAATATTGCCATATTGTTTACCCTTAGGTGCCAGGGAAGCAAAAGTTTTGAGTGAAACACTGGAGGAAGACCCAAGCCACATGGCCAATAAATTACGACTGGGTATTCATTATGTACAATGTGGCGCCGATCAGAAGGCCCAAAATATATTTACCGAAATCTTAAAAGATCACCCCGATCACCTGGATGCCCGGATGGCCTGGGCCTCCATGTACGCCTCGGACGGTTCGCTCAACGAGGCCATTGACCAGTTAATAAAGGCCCGGGTACACCACCCCAAAGATTCCCGCGTATTATTTGGCCTGGGCTATTGCTATGAACGCAAAGGGCGCCTTGACCAGGCCCTGGAGTTTTACCAGGAAGGTTCCGCCTGTCGGCCCTATTTACGTCAGTTCCAGGAACGCTCGTCAGCCATTCATCTTTACCGAAACGATACCGCCGCCGCATTAGAGCAATTCTACTATCTGCAACGAGAACATCCCGAAGATGTTTGGGTTTACCTCGTACTGGGCGGGCTTCATCTAAAGTGTGATCAGTTCCCCGAAGCGATTGCGGTATTTGAAAAAGCCCTTACGATCGAACCCGATAATTTCGATGGTCATAATGACACCGTTGAAAAACTGGTCAAATCGGGTGAGATTAACCGGGCCATCGCCTGTATGGAAGAGGTCATTCGGGATGAACATGGTGATTTTGCCAGTTCGTATGTAAGATTGGCTGATCTGCTCAGTCAGGTTCGACGAGATGAGGACGCCGTGAGAAACTACCAACAGGCCCTGGAAATACACCCAGGCTACCTGGAAGCGGCAGTGAAGCTGGGGACCCAGCATATGCGTATGCAGCGATTCTACGAATCGGCTGAAATGTTTAACTGCGCAGTTGAGATCAATGATCGCATTATTGCCGCTTATATCGGCTTAGGAGTTGCTCAAAAGCTTAACGGCCATCATGACCTGGCCGCCGATACATTTGACCTGGCAGGGGCATTGGAGCCTAATACAAATTTATTATTTTCCGAGATGACCCGGTTGCAGATGCGGGTCGCCATGGCCCAAGGCGAACAGGGGCTATTTTCTGACTATGACAAGGCCGATATGACAACTATTCCTGATAATGATGAAATGCTGGATGCCCAGATAACCCGCCACAAATGCTTCCTCAAGGCAAATCCGGACCGGGCCGATTTACATTATAATTATGCCATTCTGCTCCGGGGGAAAGGCCAGACCGATCCGGCTATAAAACATTTACGGCTGGCGTTGGATTCAAACCCCGTATTTCAGAAGGCACGGATTAAACTGGCGTTGGCCCTTCGGGAAATGGGGCATCACGATGAATCGGACCAGCATTTTGTAGAAGCCTTACATCTCGACGATGAACATAAAGAACTGCATTATAAACTTGGCGTGATGTATTGTGACCGAATTCAGTTTGCTTTGGCCGTTGAACATTTTGAAATGACCGGAAAGTCACAGTTTGAAAATAACAATATCCATTCCAATTTAACCCTCGCCTTACAGAATATGGGCCTGGTCGATCGGGCCGCCGCCGCCTGGCGAGCAGTCTGTGAACTGGATGACCAGAGCGTTCTGGCCTTCCAGTCACAACGCGCAATTGTCGGGATCAAACATCATGTGATATAGCGAGCTGCAGCGTCAACAGGCGTTTTTTCTATTTATTATGTCTTTATCTGTAGTTGACTTTCGAACTTTTTTATACGTTAGTTCACTGCCCGGCAGGGCTTTAGATTACAAATGAAATAAAGGGGAACAACGAAATAGCATTCGATGTTGCAATAAATGCTTCAAAATGCATTCTAACAGCCCTGCACCAACAACGAATGAACGATTCAAAAATAAAAAGTACCAAAGCGTACTCTGTAGAAACAGGCCAAAACAGGATATGACAACAGCGTTAATATACGAAGAAATATCATGGATAAACAAAAAGATGTTTTAACAACCGGCCAGGTCGCAAAAATATGCAATGTGGCCCCGCGTACGGTATCAAAATGGTTTGATTCGGGGCAATTGCGAGGTTATAGGATTCCCGGCAGTAAAGATCGTCGAATTCCTTTACTTCAGTTAGTCCGTTTCATGCGAGTCCATGGCATGCCCCTTAACGGCCTGGACAGCTGTACCACACGAATTCTGCTGGTCGATGACAAAGTAGAAACACGAGATGCGGTAATTCAGAATTTGGAAAAAGAGGAGCATTACGAAATTCATGCCGCCCAATGCGGATTTGACGCCGGTTTGGTCGTCGAACAGTTTGGACCCCACGTTATTTTTATCAACGTAATGGTGGAAGATGTCAACGTTAAAGCTATATGCAATATTGTCCGTAAAAATCCCGAATTACAAGAGACACGCATTGTGGCGATAACCTCCAAACTGAGCGAAGGGGAAGGCAAGGCACTGTTGCAACAGGGATTTGATGCCTATTTATCCATGCCATTGGATACCAGGGAACTGGTCGAGTGTATCGAAGAAATGTTAGTGACGCAATGAGCTGTTTACACTTGATTCCCACGCCAAAATGACTGAGCACGCTGGCGTCCCACGGCCCTAACCTCTTGTGTCCTGCTCCCGGGAGTACTTCTTTTCGTAAATATCCTTCGGCCTGAGGACCTTAAACAGGGTCGCCACCAGGATTCTTGCGTTGAATATCAATGACCTGTTTTCAACATAACGGACATCAAGTTCAAGTTTATCTTCGATCGTCAGGCTCCCCCTGCCAGATATTTGCGCCAGGCCGGTAAGCCCGGGCTTCACGCTGAGTCGTTTTTTCTGTCGGTCATTCCATTCTCGAGCTTGAGAGACGTAAAGTGGTCTTGGGCCTACCAACGTCATGCTCCCCTCCAGCACATGCCATAATTGGGGTAGTTCGTCGAGCGAAGTCAAACGGAGGAATTTACCAATTTTTGTCAGCCTGGGATCGTCGCCATTTTTGGGGGAGGGTCCATAGGGGTCAATATCGGTTCGCATCGTTCGGAATTTATAGAGATTAAATGGCTTAAGATTCATCCCGGCGCGTTCCTGGGTAAATAAAACGGGCGGCCCGGAGGTTATGCGAATCGCGATTGCTATAAGTGCTGAAATAACAAGTATTAACGGGCTCGCCATCGCAATGGCCAGGATATCAAAAATGCGAACAAATGTAGTAGACAATGGGTTCATCCATAATATATTAACGCAAAGTGTGCTATACGGCTAATATAAAATAACAACGATACCAAAATGAACGACAACGTCATCAGTATTTCCGATGCCGGTTTTCCGAATCTTAAAGCGTGATTTAAAAGCCAAAAAATGAGTTTTGACGCGGGAGTCATAATTATGTAAAATGGCCTTGTGAAATTTCCTGGAGTTTGCTTCTAACGAAAACTCACGAGAAAAATTAGTATAAACGCCAGCGTCATCAGTATTTTGATGCCCTGATTCTGGTGTTTAATCCGCGTTATTACGCGTTAATGTCGACTTTTGACGCAACCATCCGTATAGTATATCAGGAAAAATGATGCTGAAAATATCTGAAAATCCCCCGGTTTTATATCCGGAGCAATGTTTTGACCAGGACCATGAAGGCCAGTGGTTTGTCGCCCATACCAAGAGCCGAAACGAAAAGGCCCTGGCCTGGAATTTGCAAAAATGGGAAATCCCTTATTTCCTCCCTCTGCGTGAACAGGTCAGTCGCCGTAAAGGCCGAGTCTTAAAGTCGTTATTGCCCATTTTTAGTGGATACGTCTTTTTCTGTGCCGATGAAGAACAGCGGTACAGGGCCCTGACGACCAATCGTATCGCCCAGGTGATCAATGTCATTGATCAGGATAAATTTGTCCGGGAAATTGCAACGGTCTTTCAAGCGATTGCCAGCGGTTCCCCGATTGATCCGCATCCCAGGCTGCAGACCGGTGAACGCTGTCGGGTTGTTGCCGGGATCATGATGGGAGCAGAGGGAATTGTCATTCGCAAGAAGAACCTGACGCGTATTCTCCTGGAAGTAGAAATCCTGGGGCAGGCCGCGGCTGTGGAAATTGACGCCGACCTGTTAGAACCCATTGAATAATACCCGCCACCAGGCCAGATTTGATACAACTGCAAAAAAAATACAGTAGCCAGATGTCAAAACAGCGATTTAACGCCAGAATCAATACTGCTGAAGGCTGACATTAAAATGCTTTTTTCTATTGACTATCAATATGTCGTGGTGTATATATCAAATATCACAATATAGTCCCAAGATTATTAGTTGGAGTAGGCCTCTGCGTCATGTGCATTTTGAAGTGTTGTTCCTGGGATCGAACAGATATCATTTATCCGTCAATACCGACGTTTGACCCAACCTCTAAGTGAGGCTATTTTCGCCGTTTAATTTCTTAAATCATAACCCTCATATTGATTCGCACGTTAAAATATATTTTTTCGTATTAAATATCGCCCTTATGATACGAAAAACGAGGTCCATAAATACTTAGGACACGAGTATCAAATATTAACCCCCGTGCCATAAATCTCTTTTTCAGGTAATTGCCATTGTGTTATGCCCATATTGTAAGATCGACAAAGATAAAGTCATAGATTCACGCTCCAGTGATGAAGGACGCATCGTCAAACGCCGACGGCAATGCCTGGGCTGCAATCGGCGGTTTACCACGTACGAACGCGTCGAAGAAGTGGTCAAATTAATTGCTAAAAAAGATGGCAGCCGGGTCCCCTATGA
>JAIPFO010000001.1 GCA_021736565.1 Phycisphaerae bacterium
TATCTCCAATCAAGACTTTTTTTCAACCACACCGCCCTCAGTAATGGTTAAAAATTCTGGTTTAGTTCATATTTTTTGCCCGCATTCTTGACAAAACTTAGAATCCTCTTCGTTCAGCTTGCTGCAGGCCAAACATCTGACCATGATCACCTTTTCAGACTTACCGCCAAGGTTAATATCAGCTTCATCCAGAGCATCTTTGACCATACCACCGGCCATACGGCTGTAGGGCTCCAATTCATCCCTTGCTTTTTCCGGATCCAAAACAACACCAGAACCGGCAAGTCCCCGGGCTCCAATTGTGCTTATGATTCGTCCAACTATTATCAGAAAAAATCCAGTAAATGCTCGTACAAAAGCTGATTTAGGATCGAACGAATGGTTCCCGATGTTCATAGCTACAGTCACAAACAATGATAAAAACAAAATAGCCCCAAGAATCGATATCATCCCACCAATATAGTAAGCGGCCTTACGTTCCTCAGATATTCGTTTGCCCATTATTTTTTCCTGTCGTTTTAAATTCAAAATGTAATTGTATCCTAAAAACCGGTTTACTCCAACGCCCCCACCAACTCCATCACACTGGCCACCTCATGCCGCCGGCAATAATCTTCAATTCCCGAGATAATCACCATCGCACAATTCGGATCGATCATCATCTGGGTTCCCACACATACCGCCGAGGCACCGGCCAGAATAAATTCCAATGCATCGTTGGCCGTTGCGATGCCACCCAGGGCGATAATGGGGACCCCCAAGGGTTTGCCCACCGCCTCATACACCCGGTTCACCATATACACCGCCATGGGCTTGATCGCCGGCCCGCTGACCCCCCCCGTCCGGTTCCCTAAGACAGGGCGTCTGGTCTCAACATCAATCGCAAGGCCCACAAACGTATTGATCAAACTCAAACAATCTGCCCCCGCGTCAACCGCCGCCCGGGCCATCTGGGCAATATCGGTCACATTCGGCGTCAATTTCACGATCAGATAAGTCTCCGGACACGCCTTACGCACCGCCGAAACCAGCTCACTAATCGCACACGGGTCTGTCCCGAAAGTGATCCCCCCCTCCTTAACATTCGGACAACTCGCATTCAGCTCCAACCCCGCCACACAATCCAAACCCGCAACACGCCGTGAAACGGCTACATAATCATCCACCCCCTTACCGGCCACATTGACAATGACCGGTATTTCCATCCGATCCAATAGCGGCACCTTCTCCGAGCAAAACCGCTCCAAACCCACATTGGCCAGGCCGATCGCATTGATCATCCCTGCGGCCGTCTCAAACGTCCGCTGCGGCGGGTTCCCCGCCCGTTCCTCCAAGGTAATGCTCTTGGTAATAAACCCACCCAAAGCCGATACATCGACAAAATCATTTAACTCAAACGCATACCCACACGTCCCCGATGCCGTCATTACAGGATTCGCCATCCGGATATCACCCAAACAAACACTCAAATCTACCATAACATATCTTTCATCAAATTCTCATGAGCAAAGTTGTAAATCAGCCTTTGGCTGGCGAACACCACTCTCAGTTCTTAACTCTTAACTCTCAGTTCCTAGTTCCTAGTTCTTAACTTCCCCAAACCACCCTGGCCGCATCAAACACCGGCCCATTGGCACAAACCATCTTATACTTCTGAGCCGTCCCTTCCTTCACCGTCACCACACACGACTGACACACCCCGATCCCGCAGGCCATATACGCTTCCATACACACCTGACATGCCATCCCCTTCTCTGCGGCAAATCCCGCTAAAGCCTTGAGCATTCCATCAGGCCCACAGGCATACAACACCGCATCGCCCCAGTCCGGGTTCCTCACCAAAAACTCACCCAACGCCGCGACAATACTCCCGCCATATCCGCAACTGCCATCATCGGTCGTGATAACACACGCCGTCTGGCTCCGCACAAACTCCTCCAACGCCATCGTCGGCTCTAAGACATCCGCCGAATCAATCGCCGCCGGCTTCAAACTCCCCTCAATATGACTCACTGTTCGCGTTCCGGCAAAAGCCACCTTCTGAACCCCCCGCCGGCTCAGCTCATCGGCAAGGAAAAACATCGGCGGGAAACCAATCCCACCCCCCAGCAAAATCGCCTTGCCATCTTCCGGGAGCGTAAAGCCATTACCCAACGGCCCAATAACATCCACAAGGTCCCCAACTCTCCGGCGTTCCAGCCATCGGGTGCCCGGCCCGACCACCCGATATACCAGGTCCAGACAGGTCACCTCCCCGAAATTTCCCGGTTCAACCCGCACTCCGGCGATACTGAACGGCCGTCGCAACAGCGGGTCACCCACACGCGATATATCCATATCCCGACAAGCCACCTGGACAAACTGCCCCGGCACCGCACCACCAAGCACACTACCGGCCTCACCTTCAAATTCAATAGTCATCACACGATGACCAACGCCAAAACTACGCTGACCACCTATCCGTCCGACATACTGCCCACGTTTCAACTTATTTTTCATCACTCAATTCACCTGTCAATTACAGTTAACAACAATACTCTCATGCCATTGATCAGCCAAAAAAGCTACTCGACTCCCACCCGAAAGTCAACCAAAAACCCCCGGCTCCCCCAACGCCTCTCAGAATCCACCATCAAACCTATAAATTTCCCCCTTGACCCGGCGGGAGTAACCCTGTAAAATGTGCGGTTAAACCCGAGTGGCGTTTTTACCATAACTACATTATAAATAAGGATTTACATAAAATCATGACAGATAAAATCATAGGCCAGGCCATTACATTTGACGATGTACTTCTTATCCCCGGTGCAAGTAATTTCTTACCCAAGGACGCCAATACCGCCACAAAACTCACTCGTAATATATCCATAAATATCCCACTGGTCAGCTCGCCTATGGACACCGTCACCGAATCGGCCCTGGCGATAGCTTTGGCCCAGGAGGGCGGCATCGGCATCATCCATAAGAACCTCACCGTCGAAGCCCAGACTCGCGAGGTCGACAAGGTCAAACGCAGCGAAAACGGGATCATCCTGGACCCCGTCACACTGGGGCCAGACATTAAAGTCAGTATTGCCAGGGAGTTAATGGCCGAACAGAACATCTCCGGCGTGCCCATCGTCGACAAAAATGCCAAACTCGTCGGGATCCTCACCCGCCGCGACCTGGCGTTCCTCGGCAATAACGAACAGAACATTCAATCGGTTATGACCAGCGAAAACCTTGTAACCGGGCCACCCAACACAACATTAGAGCAGGCCGAGGCGATCCTGAACCGTCATAAGGTCGAAAAACTCCTGCTAATCAACACCAATGGCACCCTGGCAGGGCTGATCACCATGCGTGACATCGACCGGGTCCACCAATACCCCAACGCCAGCAAAGACCCCCGGGGTCGCTTGCGGGTCGGGGCCTCGGTGGGTGTGCTGGACTTTGACCGGATAGAACATCTTATTAGAAAAGATGTTGACCTGATCGTAGTTGATTCCGCCCACGGCCACTCTAAAAATGTCATCGAAACCGTCAAAGAAATACGAAAAAGATGGGATATCGACATCATCGCCGGCAACGTCGCTACTGGCGAGGCTGCCAAGGCACTCATTGATGCCGGTGCCGATGCCATCCGAGTAGGGATCGGCCCTGGCTCGATCTGCACAACCCGCGTCGTCTCAGGCGTCGGTGTCCCCCAGATCACCGCCATCATGAACTGCTCAGCGGTCGGCGACGCACACGGCGTCCCCATCATCGCCGATGGCGGCATCCGCCAGAGCGGCGACATTACCAAGGCCATCGCCGCAGGGGCCTCAACCGTCATGCTGGGATCACTCTTGGCCGGCCTGGATGAATCCCCGGGTAAACTGGTCATCTACAAAGGACGACGGTTCAAAGAATACCGCGGTATGGGCTCCATGGGCGCCATGGTCACAGGCGGCGGCGGACGATACGGCCAAAACACCAAACAGTCCGAAAAACTCGTCCCGGAAGGCGTCGAAGGACGCGTACCCTACCGGGGCCCTCTCCAGGACTACGTCTACCAGATGGTTGGCGGCCTTCGAGCCGGCATGGGATATTGCGGTACGCCCGACATCAACGCCCTGCGTAAAAACGCCCAGTTCATGAGGATCACAGCCGCCAGCGTCGTCGAAAACCACCCCCACGACATCAGCATTACCCACGAAGCGCCAAACTACTCAACTGGAACCACCTGGGAACAATAAATTCGAGAACAAAAGGTCTTATTTATGTATAGCTTTCTTTTTTATGCAAACACCACAGGTAATTCAAATCCAAACCGCTATGATAAAAGTGAAGCCATTATTCGTGAAATCCTTCCTGATTTAGGTTGCCAAATTAGAGTTAAAAAACAAACTTTAGAAGAAATTAATGGTGGATGGTTTTATTTTTATCCTGACGAAATCAAAAAACCACATTTTATAACTGATTACTGTGACCCAGAAGTTTCAATCTTGGTATGGGGTGACCTAGTACAAGATACCGATTTGTCTCCCGCTGAAATTATAGCTACTACATGGAAACAGGGAGGGGTTTCAAAAGTACGTGAACTTGACGGTTGTTTTTCAGCAATAATTGTTGATAGACACTCCAAAAAGATATATCTCGTATCAGACGTCATGGGGCTTCGTACGTTTAACTTTTTCAAAAATAATGATTCTTTTTTAGTATCAATACATGATGTCGCATTTGTTTCTACTGGTCTTTGCCCAATAGAATATGACCAGGAATCCATAGCTTCGCTTTTTGCCTGTGATTGGTCAATAGGCGGAAAAAGCCTTCTCAAACCTATACAGACATGCCATCCCAGTGAATATATTATATGGACAGATGGCCAAATTGAACGGAAAAATGACTCTCTCTTATTTTCTCAAGAGCGCATTGAGCCAGGAGATATAAAAAAGAGAAATCTTCATATTGATGCAATGATTGAAATAATGCGTGACAATGCAATTCGATATTGTAGCAATTCATCACTTGTTGATATGGAATTAACTGCCGGAATGGATAGCCGGGCAGTATTAGGTATTCTTCTACCTCTTATCGGTAAAGACAGGCTTAGGTCAGAAACTGGGGGCAGTCCCAAAAGTGTCGATGTTGAAATGGCTCGAAGGTTAGGAAAAAAATATGGTTTTCAGCAAAACGATTATATGCCAAATCCAGACACTGCCGACTATTTTTTACAATTCTCAAGCATGCTTGCCTTTTTTTCTAATGGCACAGCAAACAGCAAAAGAGCAGTATATAAACTACCTGTCTTACGAAAAGAGTATCGACCAACGTTTATTGGTAATGGAGGAGAAGTATATCATGGTTATTATTATCCCAGTCCATTAAGGAAACCATCATTAAGCAATTACACTGTCAATAATTGTGCAAATCACCTTAAAGGAAAGTTACATAATATCAAAACATTGAATTGGGCAGACCCATTTATTGTTGATAGTATATATCAGCGACTTGAAAAGGTACTGAGAAGTTATAGCCAAATGACAACATGTGCAGCAGATATATTTAATTTATTTTATCTTTATGAACGTTATGGCTGCTGGGGAAGCAGAGCGTTAAAAATGCCATGGGGCATAAACAGGTATTCACTTTTCGACAGTGCAAAGCTAGTAAAATTATCCTATCAGTTACCAGCCCCTATATCGCAGAATTGTCTACTACACAGAACAATCATTAAAAGATATTTACCTGAAGCTTACCATTGGCCAATAAATAAAAATAATTATATGCCAATGCTGGATTATCCTAAAATATCAAAAGCAAGTCGTGAAGCCATCAAAAGGCTTAAGAAATATAATACAGCTATCAAATCAGGCCTGGGGCTTGACAAAAAAAAAGACATTGACCAGGCTACTGGCGATATTTTTGCCTCTCAATTAGGTCAGACAATGAAAGATATTTTGCTATCAAACGATAGTTTACCCGGATCAATCGTTCATCTGGATTCTATAGAAAAAATGATTGAAATGCATGTTTCTGGTAAAAAGAATTATATTCATATTTTAGGATTTATGATGACCGTCCAGCAATGGAAAAAAATGATCGAAAAAGTTTATGAAAAAGCACGTTAGGCCATACATCACGAGATAGCTTTTTAAGTGTATTTTCGATTTATAATACTAAATATTCAAGGGCCGCAAAAAATATTGCAAAACCCTTGAATGTTATTTATATGATAATTATTTGTTTCGCCGTTTTTTACGTAATATCAATCCCCCAAGTGCAATAAATGAAAGCGTACCTGGTTCAGGTACCAATATTATATTATCAACTCGAGCTTCAATGTTACCATTGGCACTTTGAGTAACATCTAATTGTATATATAACCCCTTCATATCTTTTATCACCTCTTCAAATGAATCAGTTCCACCACCTGATTTCCAAAACCAGTGAGTACTGCTAAAGGTATATGGTATAAAACGATTTTGCCAAGTGCCTGTATTAACAACACTCTGGCCTGAAGCAACTCCAGTAAACAAAGTATTATTTTCGCCACCTTGAATAACAATTACTGTTCGCTTTAATGCATTTCCAGGAAGATATTCATCCCAACTGATTCCGCTGAAGCTTGATAAATCACCAAGATACGTAGAAGGTGCTTTTACAAAAATATTGCCACCTCCACTCATTGTATCTGTAGCCAATAATGAATTTCCAGGATTGCCAAAACTAGTAATTAAAAGATCACCTCCAAAAACCGGATTAAAAAATGGCGTTCCTTTTGTCCATCCCTGAAGCGTACCGTCCTCAAAATCAGATGTAATCATACTTGCTAATGAGGCCCCTTCAAGACATGACATTATTACAATTGCCAGAGTTACGAGAATAATAAGTTTTTTCATTACAACACCTCCAATAAAGAAATAATTAACACACAAGCCACATCAGCTTGCTTTATTTTAAAATATATTATTAACTGAACTTTAAAAAAAACATTGGCTACAGATATGTAACAGCAGAAGCAGAACTCTACTCCTATGACACAAGCCGTAGTACGAATAGCTCATTTGTGCCTAAGAACACCTTAAAGCCTTACTATATTGTGTTACTTTTACGAAAATTTTTCTGGCCAGGCTTGTGTAATATGAAATAACTCTGGAACAGGCTGGACAGTACACCTGGTAATGTTTGTAAAAGTTCTTTTTAAAATATCGATATAGGGCATATAATATAAAAAAATTGAAAAAGTTCAGTAATTATTCAGACTTATCCTGCTTTATATAACTAACATATAGTTGGCAGTTTAACCATGGCCCCGATTACACTGCTACATTCGAACACATTAACAATGAAAGCAATCAACACTTCACAATGCACCTAAAACTGGCATACGCTAACTAAATGGCTCTCGCTCTTACGGAAATATCCATAGAAATACAAGCCGCACACCATGCCAAACAAGGCACCTTAATCAAAAAAACACAAAGAAAGGAAGACATGGAAAACCATCAATCCTCCAATGCACCTCAATGTTAGAATTCATTATTGCGTAATTTTCGAAAAATGTCAAGAAAATAATACCATTTTTTTGCAATAATTGAGTCAAAAGTCAATATTGTCACCTAAAAACGGCAATTAAAGAGAGTACTAATCCGCCAAAGTCGAACCAGCATCTTTACTAATATCTTTAACGCAAAAGACTATTTTATTTGAGCAATATACCCGTATTTAATAACCAAGAGATGGTATGATGGCGAAAAGTGCCGGCATCTTTGTCGCGGTCAAGCTGGCGTTGGTACAAATAGGTGCTTTCGTCTATCGATAAAGAGATAGTTTTCCTGTACTTGGACACTCAAGCAATCCAGAGAACCCTCTCATGAGACACGTCACACTAAACAGAACGTTTGCATTTCGAGGCGGTCCCCGAGATGGTTTCACATTAATTGAATTATTGGTCGTGATCTCGATTATTGCGTTATTGGCAGCCATTCTGATGGCGGCTTTGGGTATTCCGGCGAATTCAGTCCAATAATCAGGATGGCATTCTAACAGCCCTGCGGCAGTTTCTCTATAAATCAATTAAAACCGAGGACTTAGGAACAATAAAATGTAGACTTTAGTGTAGATTTTAACACTAAAAACGTTCATAAGTGCTTATTCTATAACGGAGAGGGGGGGATTCGAACCCCCGGTACGGTTGCCCGCACACTGGTTTTCGAAACCAGCTCCTTAAGCCGCTCGGACACCTCTCCAGGATAATCATTCATCGGCCATTTTTTGGGCTTTTGATATTATCAAGAACATATCTATACCGAAATAAGCAAAAATATGCAAGAAAATTTATATTAACCCGGTAATTTTTTTCTCGGCTTAAACGTTAGATTTGACGATGGACTACAGATTTGCTAAAATGCTTAAACGTATCAAAAAACATACGCGTGGCCACAGACGTAAAAAAAGTGCTTTTTTTAAGCTTAAAAATGAATTTCAATTGGTGGCAGAGTTCAAATGATCGTTCGATGCCCCTTAGAGATATAGAGCCCAATAGCTATGACAAAGACATTATTTGGATATGACAGTTGCTTTCTGGAACATTTAACCGGGGAGCATCCCGAGGGACCGGATCGCCTGGTGAGTATTGTGGAGGCGATTGAGAAAAATGGGATGACCGAGGCCCTCCTTCCCGTAAAAAAACGGGTAGCGGTGGACCCATGGATCCAACAAATCCACACGAAAGATTATATCGAGCGGTTTCGCCTGGCGTGTGAAAATGGCGAAACCTATATCGATTCGGCAGAATCGGCGATATGCCCCAAATCGTACGAGATTGCTCGTGTAGCGGTTTCGGTGACACTGGCGGCATGTGACATGATCATGGCGGGTGAAGCGAATAATGGCTTTTGCGCCCTTCGACCGCCTGGCCATCACGCCGAAGTTGATAAATCTATGGGATTCTGCATGTTCAACAACATAGCGATTGCGTGTAAATACCTACAAAAGCACCATGGCCTGAAGCGGATCTTGATTTTAGACTGGGATGTTCACCATGGCAATGGCACACAGAACAGTTTTGAGCGTGACCCTTCGGTCTTGTTTTGCAGTTTCCACCAGCATCCGGCCACGCTATTTCCAGGAACCGGCTGGCCCCAAGAGCAGGGTGAAGGATTGGGACGCGGCTTTACCTTGAATCTCCCCCTGGAACCAGGATCGGGCGATAGCGAGTGTATGGAGCAGTTCCAGAGACGTTTTTTGCCGAAAGCGCACGAGTTTATGCCGGAGTTCATTCTGGTCTCGGCGGGATTCGACGGGCACATTGATGACCCGATGGCAGAGTTGGCAATGACAGATACGGCCTTTGACGCGATAACCCTGGACGTTATGGAAATCGCCAATAAATATTGTAAAGGCAGAGTCTTGTCGATACTAGAAGGAGGCTACGACCTGGAAACACTGGGCCGTTGTGTCGTGAAACACATAAAATGCATGATGTGAACAAAATTGACGCCAGCGTCAAACCCCGACAGACCGGGATTTGAAGCCCATTTTCCGCATCCGAAGATGCGATTTTAAAGCCGAAAAATGACTTTTGGCGTGGAGGTCAAAATTATTATATTAAATGCACAGCCACTATCCCACAAGATTGTTTCAGGTATGGGAATCGCTTTCACCATTTTACAAAAGTAAGGAGTTATTTTATGAGTTCGACAATGAAATATATTTTAAGTCTCAGTTTATTCGTTCTTTTTACTGGCATAACAGGCTGCCATGAGCCTGAACTAAATGAACCGGCCAAGGTTCATGTGGAAAAAACAGCAGCGAAAAATATACCAACAGAAATGGTAGAGGTTCCGGAAAATAGCGCAACACTTCCGACGACACTGGGTAAAAGCAATGGGATTCTGGTCGCGAATACGATGGTCTATGATTTTGGAAAGGTTGAGCCGAATCAGAAGATCAATGGGGAGTTCATCCTGACCAATGAAGGGAAGCAACCGGTTAAAATGAAGCAGAAGGTACGTACAAGTTGCAGTTGTGTGGCGATGCCAACACTGGAAAAGCTTGAATTGGCACCGGGTGAGAGTGGGAAATTGACATTCGTATATACCACCAAGACAACGCCTGGGACCATAATGCAACGACTTTACATCGACGTAACAGAAGGGTCGCCGAAAGTCTTGCCGCTGGCATTGAAAACTGAAGTTCAAAAGGTCATCACGGTCGAACCGGACACTTTAACATTTAAACTGGAAAGCAACGCCCCGCAAGCAATTGAATTTACTTTGAATGCACTCGATAAAAAACCATTCTTGATCACCTCCATTAATGGGCTGGGGACCCAAAGCAGCACAACGTATGATAAGGATAAGAGTGCGGCCACCCAAAAGGTCACCGCGACTTTTGCCCCTGAGGATTTGCGTAAACATCCCAAAGGATGGTTATTTATCAACACAAACCATCCTAAGGCAACAAGTTTGAGGGTCCCGTTCGAAACGACATTACCTTTCGCCGTCCGTCCTCCATCAAAGCAGATGATGAATGTGCAGCCGGGCAAGGTCTATAAGAGCAAAATCCATATCCTTTCTAATTATAACACTGAATTTGAAATAGGAAAAGTCACCAGTGAGAACAACTATGCTACCATGACAAAGACGACCAAAACCAAAGGTGGGTATATTCTGGATGTTGAGTTTGTCTTGCCTGAAGATAAATCCCCAAAATATTTCCGGGATTATCTGCACGTTGAAATTAAAGACCATCCAATGGACATGCAGAAAGTGCTGTTTTACGGCACTACACAACAGTAACGCCCAGCGTCATATGTGATTTTGACGCTCGTTTTCCGCATTTTAAAGGGCGACTTTAAAGTCAAGAAATGACTTTTGACGTGGATATCCATATAACATTGATCGTTTTTTTAATTCAACAAATTGAGGAATTTAGATGCGAATTGCACCGTTAAATTGTCGCTTGAAAACAGCGGGCGTTTTGCTCGCTGTTTTTATTTGCTCACTGGCCCTGGCTCTCGGATGCATGGAAAAAAAGCGTACGGGGAAGCCCGATGGATCATCAGAGGGCAATTTTTCTATCTTACTCTCCGGAAACTGGATGGGGCATTTGGGGCCATGCGGATGCACGGATAAACAACTTGGCGGGATCGACCGGCGAACAGAAAAGCTCCAGGAGATCGCACCTGACAAATCAAGGCGTTTGTTGATCGACGCCGGCCCATTGATCGAACAAAGTGACCGGCAATCGCAGTTGAAATTACAAACATTTCTCTATAGTATGAAAGAGCTTGGCTATGATGCGGTGGGCTTGACACCTGAGGAAATAGTACTTCTTCATGAAACCATTGACACGACGCCAGCGGACAGGCCGGTGATTGTCTGTTCGAATATGAGTGCCGAGAACCGCAAGATCTATGGCGTCCAGAACTACGTTTTCCGGGCCTTGAAGAGTAAGGGCCGGGTTCTCAATGCCCTGGTGATGGCGGTAGCGGATGGAGACAACATCAGCAACGATGAGGTCAGGGATAAGGTAAATCTGAAAGACCCTTTAGCATCCGTCAAAGAGATCCTTTCAAGCCTCAACATTCGGGCCGACCAGGGCTCCCCGGAAACGCTGGTCGTTGTGATGACATCAGACTCAAATGAAACACTCATGAGACAATTACAGGAGATCAAGGCGATTGATTTGCTGGTCAAGCGTGGTTTTTTTGACGAACCAGAAAAGATCGCGTCAAAAAAAGGCAAGTCCATAACGGTTACGACCGGTAAGATGGGAAAATATCTTGCCCAGGTGACCGTTCCAGGTGACGTTGCGATTAAAGCAGAAAACTTCGGTTTCAAGGCCGTGGAAATTCTGGATACCTTCAAACAGGACCCGGCCATTACCGCCATGTTTACCGACTATCAAATGCGTATGGAGTTGGAAAAGCTCATTGAAGAAGGATTATCCCGAATGGTCCTGCCCGATCCGGAAAATTCTTTTGTCGGAAGTCATACCTGCCAGCGATGTCATGGCGACATTTTCAAACAATGGCAGAAGAGCAAGCACGGTCATGCCCTACTTAGCCTGACGGACCCGAAAGTCAATCGACAGTATGATCCTGAATGCATGGCCTGTCATACGGTAGGAATGCGTTATGAAACAGGTTATCGGTCAATAGAGTCAACGCCAAACCTGGCCAATGTGGGCTGTGAAATGTGCCATGGCCCAGGTAGTAAACATGTCAAAAGCCCAAAAAAGAATCCTTATTTAACCGCATTTGTTGCGTGTGAAGATTGTCATGACCATGAAAACAGTCCACGATTTGAAGCCAACCGGGAACATTATTTTAAAGAGATCCGTCACTGGAAGAACGAACCCCGCCAGCATTGGAAATAAAGACACGCACACTCACCATGGTGACCAACCGAAGCATTAAATGTGATGGTTGCGTCAAAAGTCCATATTGACGCGTAAAAACATCGATTAAGCAGCAATATCCAGAATTCAAAAAAACTTATGACACTGGCGTCAAATGTTGTATTTAGTAATTCAGATGTGACAAAAATTGGTCGATAGTTCATTATGTATGATAATGCCGATTAAATGGTTTGTATAATCATTTAGTCGTTTTTTTTGGAACTTGTATAGCGATATTGAGTCTAAAGTAAGACCTTGTTTCGAACTTTTAGAAAAATGAGTGGCACTGGAAGACTTTTTTGTGTAAAAAGTTACGTTCGAAGACAAGATAGATAAAATGGATAAGATAGACATCTGCGTCATAATTATTTTTGAAGCCCGTTTTCTGCATCATAAAGGGTGATTTCAAATACAATATTTAACTTTTGACGCGGGAACCAAGATAGACAACCTTGACAACGGGGTAATAGCCTGGTGATGAGATATATTTGGCATATCAATGGAATTCTGGCGGCGGTAGCCTTAGGGGTCCTGTATTTTGGGCTTACTGGAATACCTAAAGCCCTGATAACCGGAAGCGATACCACCGGGACAGTTTCCAGTTCTATGAATGGTAAAAATGGTTCATTAACCGATAACAACGGTGATACCGCCATGGTTGAAGCGGCAAGGCTATTCACGAGGCGGTTTGGGCCGCCCATTGGGACAGTAAATATCCTTATCGAACCCCAGAACGCTATTACCCAGGGAGCACAATGGAAAATTAATACCAGCCCATTCCTCAATAGCGGCCAATTGGCCCAGAGTGTCGCAGCGGGGAATCACGTGATCGGGTTTAAGGAAATTGAAGGATACCATGCGCCCAAACCATTTAAAATAACGGTAGGACGTGAACAAACAGTAAAGGAAATTGGAAAATATATCCTGATCCCCCCCCCGGAATATGGCAAGTTACGCATAACGCTCGGTCCTGAGGGGATCGTGGGCAAAGGGGGTAAATGGAAGGTTGACAAGGGGGAATGGCAGGAAAGCGGCGCAACTTCAGAAAAAATATTAGTGGGAAGTCATCAGGTTACCTTTGCCGGTGTGGCGGATTACGATCCACCGGCGGCCATGAGCGTTACAATTGAAAAAGATCAAACGGTAGATCAAACGGCGGATTATAAACGGATTGATTATGGTTCAGTACTGGTCAATCTCTCGCCAGAGGATGCGGTAAAAGCCGGAGTCAAGTGGCGGGTCAAAGGGAATTCAACCTGGTATCAAAGCGGCGAGACCGATATTAAAGCCCGGGCAGGAACCCAAACCATTGAATTCCAAGGGACACAGCGATGGAAAGCTCCTGCCGCAATAGCGGTTGACGTGGTCAAAGATGAGCTTTTCACTACGGAGGCGGTTTTTGAGTGGATTATTCTCAAACAGGGCTCGATCATTGTAAAAATCATGCCAAACGATTCCACATTAACAATGGCTCAATGGCAGCTCAATGGCAAAGGCGATTGGTACAACAGTGATGAGAAGGTCGGCCCCATTGATGAAGGGAAATATTCGATCAACTTCAAGCCGGTCGCCGGTTGGAATCCGCCGGATGCGATGAATGTAGAGGTTGTCATTGATCAGATAAGCGACCTGGAAGCCCTGTATCGTAAGCCCAAGCCGGCCCCTCCAGCCTTCACCCTGACGGCGACTATTGTATTGCCGCCCAAGGGTGGGATTGTCTGGGTGAAATTACCCAAGGCCACACGGGACCATGTATTCCTGATCGGTGAGATGATCGATACGGACTATAAACTTATCGAGGTACGACACGGCATCGCGGTGGTCAACCGTGGTGGGTATGACTTCACCTTGACGATTCCCAAGCCATCGCCACCCAAACTAGCCCCCCCGAAGTCTACGACAACAGAAAAACCAATGATACCTTCTCGCCGTCCACCGATCCAGAAATCACCGATACCGCGAAAACCAAGTATTAAAAAATAAGCGATGGCATTCGCGTCACAAGTCGATCCGCCAAAAGTTGCTGATGGCGGATCAGCTTGAAAAGCACTGATGACGCGGACATCCACTATGGCACGTAAAGTCGCCATTGATCAAGTTCTTTGAAAAAACAAAAGCGAAAAGTGAATTGATCGACCTGGAGTCGACGGTTCGGGCCTTTGCGATGCTTCACGACAATACTGGCACTCGCCTGTTGTGGATCATCGTCAAACGTAATTTCGACGGTGTCCGCATCCCATTGCTGGATAATAACCGTTGCAGCCGATGAGCCCAGCAGCCTTCGAGCGGTCATAAGCCCGATAAGGCGGGGGTCATTTTGGGCGGAGGGGAATCGCCCCGGCTCGATATAATTCGCCAGGGTTTCATACTGACGGGCCGCCAGAGCGACCAGGATCTTATCCGTCATGGTCCAGATGGCCCTGCGATGAGCCGCGAATTGCTCATCAGCCCCCCCCTGGCCCTCCAACCGACCGCCTGACGGGGAACAAGACACTAAAAAGAACATCCCCAGGGCAATAACCAGGGAGCGATGTAAACAAACCATTGAGGAACTAAAATTATTCATAGTGGTCTAACCCTTGCCACGATTGACACCCGCGTCATATTTTTTTGAAGTCAAATTTCTAAGTCATCACAACTGATCTTGAAAACAGTTATTCGCTTTTGAGATTCAAATCAGATTGACACTATTTTCGCCATAAAGACGCCTGCATCATAAGAATTTTGAAGTCCTATTTCAAATCACCCTTGAGGCTGATTTGAAATATAAAAATCAACTTTTGACGCGGGAGTCAGTAAACATCCTTATAAAATAACATAATGTTACAACAATGTAACCCACAGAGTCTAACATAATAACGGAGTTATTAGTTACTATGATGAATTCTAATGATTATAATATGCCAGAATCCAATAAAAATGCAAGTACCAATCGTAAGAAATTTCCGATTCGGCCCGGCCATATATCCCGATGGCTCAAATCCCACCAACGGCTGATCGTGCTGGGGGTGGTGATCTTGAGTATTATGGTCTGGAGCGGCGCAGGGAGTATTGGTGCCGAGGAAAATAAGTCCGATAATCAGGACGTTATTATAACCGACGAAGATGCGACCCCTTCGGCTAAGGAAACAGATGACGCAACAAATGATGACCAGAAGGTTGAATCGTCCAACGACATGGCCGATGCAAACGCTATAGAGGAGTTCTCTCCTGAAGACCTCCAAATGATGGAATTGATGGAGAGATGGGCCAAATCAGCTGAAGAAAACCCTGGTTCAGAAGAATCGAAAGATCTGGAAAAGCAACTGGAATCGGTCATGGAAAAAGCATTGCAGAAGTCCAATCCGACCCAGCCAGACCCTGTTGTTCTGCCCCCCAAAAAACCTGTTGTCAAAACGCAAAAAAACAATCCGGTTAAGCCCCCCATAAAACCCAACGGCACCAAGCCTCCTGTCAAGCCGATAAAGCCTGTCCTACCCAATAAAACTACAATCAAGCCTACCAAATCGCCTATTCTGACCACTCCGACCCAAACCAGTACAGCCACGACAGCAACCCCGGCGGCTGTCAATGAGGACACCGACGCTAAAGTCGATCCGTTTACTCCACCGGTTGACCCGGATTCAGTTCAGATCAAGGTAAAAGATGACATCATCGACTTACAGGTTCTGATGGAACATGTGGGTAAGGAACTTCAATTAAACTTCCTGTATGACAGCGAGACTTACCCTGTCGGGAAGGTCAGACTGCAGCAGTATGGAAAAATTCCCCGTAATATGTTATTACCCTTACTGGAACATGTATTGCAAAAAGCAGGTTTTTCAATGGTAAAAGATGCGCCCTACATTCGGATCGTCAAAGAAACGGATGTCATCAAGAGCACACCGGTTTTCCCATCGGCTCATAATAATTTATCTGATGCGTCACCTGAATCGCTGGTCACTCATATCGTTGAAATTGAATATGTACAAGCCAGTCAAGTCAAATCGGCCCTGGCACAGTTTACGACCTCATTGATCACTCAGATACCTGAGAGCAACATATTGATCCTGACCGAATATCCCAACAAATTAACACGATTGCTGGAAATTATTACATTCTTGGACCGCGCCGGCCCGGTCTCTCGGATGGAAGTATTGCATCCAAAATATTTACCCGTACAAGACCTTCAGAAAAAAATTGAAACGTTGATGACTGCGTTAAATGCGCAGCAGGCGGTTTCTTCGGGCGGTTCTTCCAGCGTAAACACTCCCACGCCCAACTTAAGTAAGATGTCACCGGCGGATCGAATGAAATATATTCGTGATCAACGCGCCAGGAAAGAGGCCGCGGCGAAAGCTCCAGGGACTTCCAGCACCACTGCGACGACCAAGCCCCTGGCGGCCAAGATGATCGCCGAGCCGCGTACCGAACGGCTGTTTGTGATCGGAACCGATGATCAGATCGCCCAGGTGAAGCACTTATCAGACCTCTTTGATGTGCCGCAACCCGGCCCGGATATCTTTCTTGAATCCCTGCCGATGAAGCACGTGGAGGCCAAATCCGTTGAATCCCAGATCAAGGCCCTGTTCACGGAATTATATGAAGCCAAACCTGACCCGGCAATGGGTGGCAGCGACGCGAGGGTACCGACCCCCATCTCGCGGACACCAAGCCGCTCCACGCCAAGCCGTTCTGCGCCTAATCCAGAGCCATCACTAACCGGCAGCAGTCCGAGTCATGGTCCATTTATGTTGGTGGATGAACGGGTCAACCGGATATTGATCGTCGCCTCACGGGAAATGATTGACCAGGTAAAAGATTTACTGCTCGTTCTGGATATTCCCGTACCGGGCGCAGAGTTTCATCTGAATGTTTTTGAGTTTGAATATCTGCAAGCCGCTGATGCCGCCGAAAAACTCAATAAATTACTGGAAGCACTCGCCAGTCAGAAAACGAAAGAAGAACCATCACCGCCGACACCGCCAACGCCTTCGTCGCGAACCTCTATTTCATCGCGGACCCCGGTAAAAACGCCGAGCGAAAGCGGGTTTATTAAGCCGGGCGATGAAGGCCCGTTCATGATCACTGACGAACGGACCAATCGGCTACTGGTGGTAGGGACCGATGAACAGGTCGAACGGATCAGGGACTTGCTCACGCTGCTGGATGTGCCATTGCCAGGGGGGGCAATTGTGATTAAACAGATCAAGATCCAATACGTCGAAGCCGAGACGGTCAGCGGGCAATTAAGCGAACTGATCGAAGCGATCAATAACCCCGATAAGGCCAAATCAGACAGTTCTCCCTCCCCCACCCCGCCCACCAGTTCGCGAACGTCATACCCCAGACCTCCAAGCCCGGGAACAACACCCCAAACAAAAGGTTTTGTCAAAACCGGTGACATGGGTCCATTTATGCTGGTCGAGGAAAGAACCAACCGGCTGATCATCGTCGGGACCGAAGAGCAGATCGTCCAGGTTGAAGAGTTACTGGGCATGCTGGATATTGCCGGTATTCAAATCAGGCTGGATGTGGTCGAGCTGAAATTTGTAGAGGCCGAAAGCGTGGCCGGTCAGATCGCCGAATTGATCGAGGCACTTAATAGCGGTAAACCCTCCCAGTCAAGTGTTAAATCTGGAACGAGCGAAGGGTCGCAACCTTCAACCCCAATAACTCCGATAAGAACATCCTCATCCTACAGGCCCCCTCCACAGGCCAGCCCATCCAAACAACTCCTCAAGACCTCGGAAGGAGGCCCATTCCTTGTTACCGATGGTCGAACGAACCGGTTACTGGTCGTCGGAACAGACGACCAGATTCGGCAGGTGCATGAACTGCTGGCGGTTCTGGATATTTCCGGCGAAGCGATCCTGATCGAAACCTATATCGTCGAACATGTGAATATTGAAAAAGTGACCGAACAACTCATGGAACTGGTTCCGGCACTTCGCAGCGACGAACCCAATAAAACCCCCGGAAAGCCTTCTTCGAATCGCACGAGCAGCACACCAACACGGTCAATGCCCGACGGGCTCAGAACGCCCTCCTCATCCTCGTCGTCGTCACAAAGCAGTCGCTCACAAATGGTGAGCCCCTCCGAAGAGGGTCCATTATTGATCGCCGACCCCCGGACCTATCGGATTCTTGTCGTCGGAACCCAGGATCAGATTTCCCAGGTCGGTGACCTGCTGGTCATACTGGATGTGCCACTGAAAATTGAGATCCTGCCCTACCAGATGAAATATATCCCGGCAGACACTGCCGCTGAACAACTCAGCCAGTTATTGCAGGCCATTAACGTTGACGAGGACAGCTCGTCATCATCAGGCCGCCCAAAAACATCGCCTCAATTAGTCGGACCGCCTCAGCCAGGTTCCCCGAGCAATCGCTCATCATTATCCTCGCGAAATCGCAGTTCTTCTTCCGGCCAGGGTGTCCAACTTGTCCAGGCCACCTCCAGCGGGCCCTATCTTCTGGCCGATGTAAGAACGAGTCGACTGATTATTATCGGTTCGGCACGTAAGGTCTCTGAGGCCCAGGAATTCCTCTCGCTACTGGATGTAAAAGTAGATCGTACGCTGGTATCACTACCGGTGAAACATGTCGAGCTTGAAACCATAACGAACCAGGTGGCCGATTTATTGGCGGTTTTGAACGAGCAGGAAGGCGCCGAGGCCTCTAGTAAGGGGTTATCCTCCTCGGGCCGCCGGTCGACACGAAGCAACACGACAGGGCGCACCGCGAACAGCGGTGGGATCACCGGGGGCATCACTCCCACCAATCAAACATCATCGTCCAGTAACAGTGTGGGCTCCTTGATCGAGATCATCCCGGCAGGGCCGTTTTTACTGGCGAACGAACGAACCAGCCATCTGCTGGTGATCGGCAGTGTAAAACAGATCGAGCAGGTCCAGGATTTACTGAAGATGCTGGATGTTGACATGAACTTCAAACTCTACCCCGAGCAGATAACCAACGTTGCGGCCAGTGAGCTGGCCGGTCAGTTAGGAAACCTTATGGTATCGCTCACGGGTAAAGATCAAGTGTATGGGGCCAGCTCCAGTGCCGGCAGTGCACGGAGCGGTTCCAGCCGAACGGGCAGTTCTACAAGCAGTCGAACCAATACCCCATCCGGGCAGACCATGATCAAAGTCACCGCCCAGGGCCCCTACCTGTTGCCCGATGACTCTACCAATCGATTACTGGTCGTAGCAACCGACAAACAGTATCAATCCGTCAAAGATTTACTGCCGGTATTGGATGTGTATAATGAATTCGGCCAGCGCCGATTGAAAACCTATCAGCCTAAATATGTCAATGCGACCGAAGTGATCAAGATACTGGATGATTTGGGGATCACCAATAAGAAAGAATCAGGCGATATGCGACCGCGGGAGCGGGCGGGATTACTGGACAGGCCCGACCAGAGCGTCATTGCCGGCCAGCCCGGTGAAATGGCCTTTTTACCGGGAATGGAAGAACCGGATGTCTATGTCGCGGTACTGGAAACAATGAATAAGATTTTTGTCTACGGTCTGGAGTATCAGATCAAGGGCATTGACGAGATCATGAAACATATCGACCTGGACCCCACCGATGCGTTTGGTCAATATGAGATCATTCCGCTGGAGAACCAGGATCCTGAATATGTGTCCGATTGGCTCAGTGAGCTATTGGACACCGACCGCTATGAAAAGATCGGAGAGAACACGAAACTGGTTGACGGGGCGGAAGGCGCCCCGAAAATCGTTCCACTGGTCGAGATCTATTCGATCGGTGTTCGAGGTTCGGCCCGACAGCGAGAAGAGATCAAGAAGATAATCGACGTTCTGGACCGGCGAAAGCCCCAGGTCTTTGTTGAAGCAATTCTGGTACAATTAAATGAAAGTTCCGGGTTGAGCCTGGGCGTTCAGTTACAGGAAATATTTAAATCCGGCGGTGATAATATTTCGGTCCAGACCCCGTTTGGCTTCGGAGCGACGATGGGAACCAGTGGCGTTCTGAGCGGGTCCGGGTTAACGCTCGGTTATTATGATACAGATTTTGTCAAGGCCTCCATTGAAGCCATGGCGGATGAAGGCAATGGCAAAGTGGTCTCCATGCCCCGTATCACCGTGAATGACAATGAAGATGCGACGATGACCAGCGAACGGGCAGAACCGACAACCGAGGTGGTGCTGCAGCCGGGTTCTGATACCACACGGGAAACCTTCAAAGGCTATGAAACCGCCGGGACAACACTGACGATTAAACCGCATATCAGTGAAGGTGATTTTCTGCAACTGGAGATCGGATTAAAGGTTGACAGCTTTGATGGAAAATCCCAGGGCAGTGTTCCGCCCCCCAAAAACAGCAATGATATTAAAACAAATGTTACGGTTCCCAATAATATGATCGTTATCCTGGGTGGTTTGAAATCTCAGAACAATGGCACCTCGATAAGTAAAGTGCCTCTGCTGGGTGACCTGCCGCTTATCGGGTCACTGTTCAGAAGCGTCAACCATTCGGAGACCAGCGGTTATCTGTATGTGTTTGTCAAGGCCCAGATCATTCGAAGTCCGGAAGATAAAAATAATCAAGCGGACTTTAGTGACCTGAAACGAATTTCCGAGAAAGCCTGGAACGAGAAAGAATCCCGAAAGATCAATTTCCGTGAGAAGCCGATCATTCCGGGTATCAAAATGAAAAAAGAAATGGATGACGAAGGCGACTCCAGCAGCCGGGAGACATTTTCCTCGCCCTACTAATAAGAAATGCTTACGCGTCCAAAGTTAATTTTGAATTCCGTGTCCATTTTGTATTGATGATCATTTTATACGACGCGAAGAATGGACTTCAAAACCACTGAGAACCTGGCGCCAAGAAGGAACTTATGAAAGAACAGTTACTTGAGATAGCTCGCACGAAGCAGATATTAGACGCGGAGATGTTGGAGCATTTCATAACCCAATATGAATCGACCCAGAGGGGCGATCATGATGGCGATGGAGAGACTCTGGACGCGGCCCTGCTGCGTTCGGGCCATTTCACCGAAGATGAGATCTTGCGACTTTTTGGCGAATACCTGGAGATCCCCTTCCTGGAGCAGATCCAGCCGGCGATGGTCCCCGCGCATTTTGTCACGTCGGTCCCGTCCAATTACGCGCACCATCATCACCTGGTGGCGACCGACCAGAACGATTCGACGATGACGATAGCGGTCTGCAAACCGTTGAGTTTGTATCCGCTGGACAATGTCGCCAAGATGGTCGGCCGGGCGGTCTCACCGGCCCTGGCGACCAAGGCCACGATCAATACCGCGATTAACGCCGCCTACGAACAGCGAACGACGGTATTGGAAGATGTGGCTGGTGATGTCGATAGCCATAGCCTGGAAGGGCTGCTGGGCGACGCCTCGAATTCCGAAGACCTTCTTGATGTCGTTAATCGTCCGCCCGTGATTCGCCTGGTCAATGACATCTTGTTTAAAGCCCTCCAGATGCGCACCAGTGATGTCCATATTCACCCGTTTGAACAGCGGGTCGTCATCCGCTATCGCATCGACGGCTTGCTCTATGACATGCTCACGCTGGATTATCGTACCCTCCCGGTCATTGTCTCACGTATTAAGGTGATGGCAGGGATGGATGTTGCCGAACGTCGCATGCCGCAGGATGGCCGGTGCAGTGTGCGGATCGGACCGCGGGAGATCGACCTGCGTGTCAGTACCGTGCCGACGGCCTATGGTGAACGGACGGTGCTGCGTCTGCTGGATAAAAGCTCCGGGGTGTATAACTTGAAGGACTTGGGGCTGGGCGAATCGGAGTTTGGCCGGATTGATGAATTGATCAAACGGCCGCACGGTATTTTCTTTGTCACCGGTCCGACCGGCAGCGGTAAAACGACCACACTCTACAGTTTTCTACAGCGAATTGATTCGACGACAAAAAATATTATTACCGTCGAAGACCCGATCGAATATCAGCTTGACGGGATCAGCCAGATCCAGGTGGCCACCAAAAAAGGAATGACCTTTATCACCGCCCTGCGTCATGTCCTGCGACAGGACCCCGATGTCATTATGATCGGTGAAGTCCGTGACGAAGAAACCGCTCGCATGGTGATCCAGTCGTCCCTGACCGGCCACCTGGTGTTCAGCACGCTCCACACCAACGACGCTTCCGGCGCGGTCACGCGTCTTCTGGATTTCGGGGTGGAACCCTACCTGGTGGCCTCCTCCGTCGCGGGTGTATTGGCCCAGCGGCTCGTGCGGCGACTATGCCCTCATTGCAAAGAAATAATCCCATCGGATTCAAAACAAATCCAGAAGCTGGGACTCAGTCATGCGGGATTTGAGAAAGTCTACCACAGCAAAGGCTGTGACAAGTGCTTCCAGACGGGCTACATGGGGCGAACGGGGATATATGAACTCATGACGATCAATGACGACATACGTCAGGGCATCTATCAGCGGGGCACCGCCGGTGCGATAAAAAAATCGGCGATTGAAGCGGGCATGACCACGCTGAGAATGGATGGCCTTCGAAAAGTGGAAGAAGGCGTGACGTCCCTGGAGGAAGTTTTACGCATAGCACAATCGGATGACGTCTGACCCCATCGTCCTAAGTCAACTTTTGACGCGAGAGTTAATTATTATGCCAACCTTTGAATACATCGCTTTAGATCGTCAGGGAAAACAGGTTCGCGGCAGCATCGCCGCTGAATCGGCTTCCGCTGCGCGCAAACTGATGCGGACCCGGCAGCTGCATACCAAAAAGCTGCGGTCTGTCAGCGAGGCATCCCACAGCGGCAGCTTTGAACTGGGCCAGTTATTCAGCAGTAAACGCCGGCGAATGGTCTTGGAGTTCACCAAGCAATTGGCCACGATGATCAAGGCGGATGTCAAATTGACCGAATCGCTGGGGGTCATGATCGCGCAATCCACCGATCCAAAGTTCACCCAGATATTGCAGAATATCCGTGACCAGCTTCTCTCGGGTGAAAACCTGGCCGATGGGCTCAGGGAATATCCCGGTTGGTTTGACACGATCTATGTCTCGATGGTGCGGGTCGGTGAAGCGACAGGCAACCTGGGCCGATCGCTGAATCTGCTGAGCGAATATATCGGTAAACGCCAGAAACTGGAAACCAAGGTCAAATCGGCCCTGACCTATCCGGCGGTACTGGTGGTGATCTGTCTCCTGGCCACCGTGTTTTTAATGACAGTCGTTGTACCGAAGCTGGCGAAGATTATTATCAGTAGCGGTAAGGAACTACCCGCCGTGACACAAATCATGATGAATACCAGTAATTTTCTGATTAGCTGGTGGTGGCTGGTACTTATCGCCCTGGCGTTTGGCAGCTGGATGTTACGACAATTTATCCGATCGAACAAAGGCCGGACCCTGTTTGACCGGTTGATATTGAGAATACCGGTTATTGGCGAATTGATGCGTCAGAGTATTGTCGCACGATTTTCATCGACGCTTGCCGCACTGATTCGCAGCGGGATGCCGATTGCCGACAGTCTCAAGATCGTCGCCGATGTCACAGGTAATACGATCATGAATAAAGCGGTTCGCGAGGCGCGGGATCGCATTATCGGCGGGGCCGATATCGCCACACCTCTCCGTGAAAGTAAAGTCGTCGGACCGGCGGTGGCCCATATGATCTCGGTGGGCGAGCGATCGGGCGAATTGGAATCCATGCTCGTTACCGTTGCCAAGGATATCGAAGAAGCGACCGATGAGACGGTTCAGCGGATCAGCTCGGTGATCGAACCGGTGATCATTGTTGTCATGGCAGTCGTTGTCGGGCTGATTATTTACTCGATTGTCCTGCCGATCATGCAGGTGTCCGATATTGGAGGGATATAAAGCACAAGAAAACAAACGCGTACTCACGCGAATGCGTACTTCCGTACTTTTTAGATCGTACTTGATTCAATGCGTTATCTCGCGGGCATGAATTTGTGTACAAAAAAAGTGCGAAATTCAACCGAATGAACCTTAAGGAATATGAAACCATGAAATATAACAGACACATTTTATTTTGTAAGGAGTTTTTGATGATGAGAAAGACAGTTACTTTAAGCAAGGACCGGAACCGTGCGGGTTTCAGTCTGGTAGAATTAATGGTGGTCATTGTGATCATCGGGCTACTGGCCGGCGTGGTCGGGGTGAATGTTATTGACATGATTTACAAAGGGAAAGTCGGCGCGGCCAAAGCACAGATGGCAACTTTCGAAACAGGTATTGATAATTTCAAAATCGATACCGGCCAATACCCCGTGGAATTAGCGGAATTGGCCAATCCGGGAGACATCACCGGTGCCAGCCCGACCGGATACCTCAAAGGTGCCACCGAAATTCCCCTGGACCCATGGAACAATGAATATGTTTATGAACTGACCGGGGACAGTATCACACCCTATACCTTGTATTGTACCGGAGCCGATGGCATGGATGGCGCCGAAAATGAAGAAGGTCGCGACTTCAATGTTAAAGGTTACCTGGATGCTGTCGAGTAAACATTACGCCGTGAACACCATGGACGTCTCCAATGCTGATGGGCAGAATAACAATGACAATCCCAAAAAGTAAAACCTTTCGCCAGTGTTCCCCCAGCGGCTACGTTCTGGTGGAACTGGCGGTTGTCATTACCCTGATGGCCCTGTTAGTCGGGATTGTCGTGGTTCCCTCTGTTGGCCCGATACGCCGGGCCAGAGTCCATGACGATATTTCAAAATTTTGCCAGACGCTGCGATTGGTGGCCGAAGAGGCCGTGCTGCAAAACCGTCGGTTCACGATCGTGATCGATGTGACCAACGGCTATTACAACGTCTATGAAGAAAAGGCTAAAACCGATTATGACATGTATGACGAACCGGTACTCGGCCAGGGAAGCCTGGATATCAGCTACATTGAGCAGGCCGTTTTCCAGGATGGCAAACACACGCTCTCAGGGAATATGGAACTCAAAGCAACCCCGAACGGCTGGCAACAGTCGGTTCTGCTTGACCTGATAGATGACCGGATGGAGCAGCCCCATTACATCCGCTTTGACCAGGGGACCACCCGGGTCATGGTATCACGGCAGAAGCTGGAATTACCCGCGGTGAAGAAAGACCTATCGCTTTGAATAACGGACCATCGAATGCCCGTGTGATAAATAATGACGCGAACAGATGTTACAACTAAAAATACCGCCAACGTGAGTGCCGAAACTCACCGCGGCCACCAGCGACCCGGCTTTACGCTGATAGAAGCGGTGGCGGCCATGTTCATTTTGACGCTGGCGATGACAGGGATCATCGTAGCCTATCATCGCACTTTGGAGTCCGTGGGTGAGCAGATCCTCCGGGAACGGGCACTGGCCGTGGCACAACGCCATATGGAGTCTCTCCTGGGCACCCTGGAAGAACCCAACAGTATTGTCACGTCGGGGCATGATAAGATCGACCCGTTTTTCAACTGGAAGATGGAACTGAAACGGATCGCCGTAGGCGAAAAAAAGGCCCGTTCCGATGGGGCCAATACGGTGATCAGTGCCCGGGTGACCGTCTCGTGTGACCGGGAAGGCGCCAAATCGTTTAAGCCGATATCCCTGACACGGTATTTTTCCAAACTCAAACCCACAGAAGGTAATGCCATAGCGGTGCCCCTGGAAATGGAGATGCCCGAAGATGAACAATGGTATCAGGATCTGGAAAAAGAACTGGGGCGCAAGCCGACCCCGGACGACATCATGGCCCATTTTCTAAAAACGATGATCGCCCCCAACGACAATGACCGGGACGCGGATAATAGACGGACAGAAAAGGACGATGGGGCAGGCCGTAATAAGGATAATGGCGAAAGTGATGTGTTTAATAAAAAAATCGAGGTATTGAACGAAGAAGACCTTCTGAAATTATTGCAGGAATAACGATGCGGCCACATGCTTTTTCAGTATTAGAATTGATCGTGACCCTGACGATCGTGGCGTTACTCACCGTCGCGGTCCTGGGACTGTTGAATGGAACGACCGCGCAAAGTGCGCGGGTTAATCAGCGTATGGAGCAGATGGGTGCGATTAATATGTGCATGGACCGGCTGATGGATGATGTGATCAAGGCCGCTGAAGACGACACCCGGTGGCATGTTAAAAAAGGCTATCGTCAGCAAATGAAAACATCCCATCTGACCATCCAGCGAATGGGCGGCGGTGAAAAAAGCGACTTGATATGGCAGATCGACTGGATCGCCACGCCCAGTGAGGATGGCGAGGATCTAACCTTATATCGCCGGGAGAAAACCGGCAAGAAAAATGACGAAACGGATGTGTTTATCCCGCTGTGCGAACATTTGTATTCGTTCGACGTGCAAATGATCAACGAAGAGGGACTGGACGACCCCAATGCCGCCCCGGCGGTCATCCAGGTAAAGGCCGAACTGTTCCGGATGCCCGAACATGAACCGGATTTTTTACTGCCGGTCAATCAAACCTATTGCCTGCGGCGATTTGGCAAATAATCAATACCCCGATGGGGTGCGTAAGAAACAACAGATGGAAAGACATTCATCACAATTGAATACGAAAGGCTCGCGCATCAACAAGCGAGGGTTCGTGCTGATGCTGACGTTAATGATGCTGGTATTGATCACCAGCGTGATCGTCAACTTTCAGGCGGACACCACCCTGCATGTGCGTGCCAGTACATTTCGCCAGGATTATGTGCAATGTCGGTACGCGGCCGAATCCGGAATGATTGCCGGGAAGTTTCTGGTCATTGAGCTCCTCACCGATAGAAAAGCCCTGACTGCTATCAAACCCGGCAGCAGCCAAAAGAAGAAAACCATCGCCCTGGACCCCAATGCGCTGGACGACCCCAACACCCTCGACGACCTGATCAAAAATATACTGGCGGACCCCAATGCGCTGGAATTTGAAGAGGCACCCCTGGAAGAGAAATCCCAACGGAAGATGGAGTTACTTTTAAAGGAGAAGAGGATCCAGGTGGGCAAGGCCGACGTGTTGGTCCAGATCTTTGACGAAACCGGTAAGCTGCCGATGATGTGGGTGGCACAATCCCCCTATATCGGCACCAAGGACCCCGATCTCCTCAAAAATCTCGGGAACTATCTCGGAGCCCCCCCGGCAACGTCCAGACGGGCTAAAAAAATTGCGGATGACATCTCAAAACCCTTAAATATCCCCGCTGCGTTTAATTCTGTTCAACAGGACGGGAGCCGTACCAGCAGCTCCCGCCGTGCGACGAGCAGCTCTCAGCAGCAATGGAAAGTACGCGGGCTTCGCCTGTCAAGCAAAAAGCGAGCCGAACACAGCAAACAGCGGTACGATTCCATGGCGAGCTTTGCATCCACATGGAACCGGGAGGTGCAACCCGACACAGATAATGACGTGCTACTGGAACCGCTGAACGCGCATCCCGGGGCATTTTCAGATTACCTGGGCACCTGGGGTCACGACAAGGTCAACATCAATACCGCACCGGTCGAAGTACTTGAAGCGGCCTTAAAGCCATTGGGCGTCACACGGGCCATGGCCGAAAAGATCGTGACATTGCGTGAGGAGAAGCCGATAGGCCATCCCACAGCGTTACGTCAGTTCGATGAGTTCGAGGCATTGATCCCCGCGCTGGTCGCCTTGACCATGCCCTTGAGTAATACCTTTACCATTCGTGTTACGGCCACGTTAGGCCGGACGGAATATACATTGTTTTCAGCGGTTTATAAATCCCCCTTTGCTGATGGCGGGATTATGACACAAGCTATTTATGCAGGAGAATAACCTTTGGCTTCAAAACGTTGTTTGGGAATTTATTATAGCGATACAACCCTGGTGGCGGTACTCGCCGTCCGGCAGGGCCGTCAGGTACGCCTGGATGAGGTAATTCGAATCTCCCCCGACGCCGGCGGACCAGAACATCA
>JAIPFO010000002.1 GCA_021736565.1 Phycisphaerae bacterium
ATTTTTTTGCCAGGGGTGCCCTCTGTAGGCAGGGTTTGCCCGGTGGGCTCTTCCTCACCTAAAAGGTCGATCGCGGAGCTATCTTGTGCGGATATATTCTGAGGCGTTTCAGTCTGGCCCGCCATTTCAACTGGGGCCATAATAACCGTCAATGGACTGATAATGTCCTTGAGTTCCTCAATGGCCTCATCCGGCGACATTTCTTTGGGGGGATCCGGTGTGTTCTCCTTGGGAGAATCGGGTACATGCTCTTTGGGGTCTTCGGCCGGGGTCTTTGTATTTTGACCCGGCGTGCCTGTCTCCGATATGTTCGTTTCGGGGGCAACCACCGGGGGGAATACCTCTGTTTCTTCCCAGATCCTATCGTTCTCCGGCATGAACTCCTGGCTGGAACCAGGGGAATTCAGTTGAACTTTTCGGACGATATAGGCATGGTCTACCCCAGCTTGAGGGATGCCGCCAGCTTCTGCCAGTGCCGCCATTATTCGCAAGTCTGGCTCGGTGAGCTGATAGCGGCCTGTCAGTGCCACCGCGCCCGATACGGTATACACCTTGCCCGTCGGGCGGACAACCACAATGCTGACTGTCGGGTCTTTAAGAATACCTGGCTTTAACTCGCCTATGATCGCGTCTGTTAATTCTAATTCGGTACGACCAGCTGCGATAATGGGGCCTAATTCAGGCAAAGTAATTCGGCCTGTCTCAGAAACTTGCTTTTGGGCCATCCATTCAACGCCTGTTTGGAAGAAATCCATGATCGAGATATTAACAACATCGCCACTCTTGATCGCATATTCCTCGGCATCACTTTGCAGGTCTCGGGGTTCCGGGTCGCGATATCCGGCGAATTTCTCCGGGCCTTCGTCCACAACACCCAGATCATCCAGAATTATATTGGTGATGGGAGTTGCCTGGAAACGCCCCGCAGCCGTGGGGTCGGAGCACCCTGTCGATAAAAACAGTCCCATCAGGCATGTAAGAGCCAGCAATCCAAGAGACCTTTCCATGCCGAAAGTCAATTTGCAACGTCCAAATCGCCCACTATGATGCGGAAAGCAGGGTTTAATGGCGTCAACAGTAGGTACATTCCGTCGTTTTATGGTATTTAAATGGCTCATAATCTGTTACATTCTCTTTGTGTTACATAGTAAATTGCATTTTTTACATGAAAGTAATTTTAAACGATAATGAAGATTCCCACGTCAAAAGTTGTTTCTCGCCTTTCAAATCACCCTTTAAGATGCGAAAAACAAGCTTCAAATCCCGGCGCGCCGGGAATGACGCCTGACATCAATGAACGATTATAATCGCTTTTTTTTGAATTGAAAGCAACTTTGTACACTTTTTTTAATATCTGCATTAAAAACAGGTTTGACGCCGCATCGCAAGTCTTTCTGGAGCCCTTTTTTCGCATATTATATAAGAGCGATTGTAAAGAAAAAAATCACTTTTGATGCAGAAATCAGGTATATCTTCCGCTGAGACCCTTATCGGCCATTAACAGTACGTGCTTTATGCTTGATTGTTTATTAAATGAATTATTTTTCAGCAGTCGAAAAAAATGATTTTACCTCGGAAAAAACCCTGAATTCTGCATTAAAAGGGGGGAACCTTTAAAATCCTCCCTTTGAGAAGAAGAAAACAGGCTCTGCCAGGTAAGAGCCAGCGAACGCGGGTAAAACAATCGGATTTTTCAGAATATCTACTGAAATGACCGATAAAACTAAAAAATGTGACTCCCGCCATGAAAAGTTGATTTTTGTATTTAAAATCACCCTTTTAGGAGGCGGGAAATGGGCGTCAATATAATGATGACGCGGATATTAACATGGATACTGGCGTCAAAAGTCGATTTGCATTATTCAAATCAGACTTTATGATCCGGATAACCGGCGTCAATAATAACTATGACCATGGCGTCAACTGTGATAGGACCAGAATTATGAAAGTAGTGATCATCGGTGCGGGGGGGCATGGCCGGGTTGTTCTGGACATCCTCAGGAAAAACCATCAGTTCGAAATTGTTGGCTTTCTCGATTCCAATCCGTCATTACTCCATTCATTCGTTGATGGTGTCCAGGTCATTGGCGACTTGTCGATGGTTTCCCGTTTTCGACAACACGATATTGGCGGGGCGATTGTGGCGATTGGCGACAACAAAGTCCGAGATAAATATGCGACCGACCTTGAAAATTTAGGCATCAGCCTCGTCAATGCAATTCACCCCTCGGCCACCATCGCCGATAATGCCAGGATCGGAAAAAATGTCGTTATTGCCTCCGGTACAAACATTTGTACCCACGTTATTCTCGAAGATTCCGTCATTTGCAACACCGGGTGTATTATCGACCACGAGTCTGTGATACGAAGAGCCGTTCATATTTGCCCCGGCGTTAAGATCGCCGGTCACGTCACGGTCAATGAAGCAGCCTTTATCGGCATTGGGGCTACGATCATACAGGGCGTTACGATCGGAGAATCCGTCGTTGCCGGCGCCGGAACCGTCATACTCGAAGATGTCCCCACCTTCTCAACCGTCGTCGGTGTGCCCGCCAGGCTGACTAAAACAAGCCACATACCCGATTTGAACCAAAAAATCCAGGCCAGCACCGCCGACCTTGAACCCGTACGTTCCCTGGTAACCCGTCCGGTAAGAATACGTCCCCAACCACTCGCATCAGGACCAAAGAGCTGATCCCAGCCTCAAAACCGCCCCTCACATCCCTGACCGAAAAACGCCCGCCTCAAAAGACAACCACCTTCCTTATCACTTCTTGGCCGTAGAGTATATTTTTACACAAATGCCATTGGCTATAACCTGTGGGATGATAATCAAAAATATCAAATGTTATAACAACCGGACAACTCGGATGGTCGTATATAGAGAAATTGATGAGGTGTTCAAACCAACAGATAATAACTTGTTTTTTTGAAACGGACTTGATATTCTACTAGAAAAGAAGTCCGACAGTGTAGTCCGGCTGAAACAGACAACGTTACAGGGAAATCTCAGGCCAAAACTGACCCCAGCGTCATATCCCGATAGATCGGGATTCCAAGCCCGTTTTAGATATCTTAAAGGCGGATTAGGAAGACTGAAATCCATTTTTGACGCGGAATCAAAACTTACATTAGGAGACCTCGCATGTTGAAAAAGATCAAACAAAACATCTCACTCGCTTTAATCGTTGCTATTTGCGCAGTGTTAAACGGCTGCGGGCTGGCGCAAAACGACCACTCGATCCACGGCGTGCAGCGTCCAGAGTATGCCTACCTGGCCATGACGCCCCCGATGGGGTGGAACAGCTGGAATTTTTTCGCCAAAGAAATTGACGAGGCAAAGATCAAGGCCGTCGCCGATGCGATGGTCTCGTCAGGCATGCGGGATGCCGGTTATCAATACCTGGTCCTCGACGATGCCTGGATGGCCGCCGAACGGGACAAAAACGGGGCCTTGCAGGCTGACCCCGAAAAGTTCCCCAAGGGCATGAAGGAAATTGGTGACTATATCCATAGCAAGGGCCTCAAGTTCGGCATATACGAAGACCGGGCCTATCGAACCTGTCAGTCGCTGCCGGGAAGCTTTGGACATGAAGAGATCGATATGGCGACATTTGCCGCCTGGGGTGTTGACTACATTAAAATGGATAGCTGCTCAGCCGAGGGCAATGGCAATCTCAGCTCAGAGGACTATGGCCTCTACCGAAAATATATCGAAAAGGCCGGCCGGCCGATGGTCTTGAGTATCTCCGATTTTGGCAGTGCGGCATGGGTCTGGGGCGGCCGGGAAAGTTCTCAGCTATGGCGAACCGGGTGGGATATCCAGCAAAGTATGAATTCCGTCTATAATTGTGCCGAATGTTCCGGCGGCAGCAATAGAACTCACCCTGCCTTTAACGGACTTTGGCAGTTTGCCGGGCCCGGCTATTGGAATGACCCCGATATGCTGCAGGTCGGAAACTTCGATATCAAGGATGAAACGGTCGACAAATCCGCCAACCGGGCCCACTTCGGACTCTGGTGCATACTCGCGGCACCCCTGATGGCCGGTAATGACCTGGCCAATATGAAAGACACCGTCAGGGACATCCTGACTGCACCGGAAGTCATCGCCGTCAATCAGGACAAACGCGGCGTGCAGGGATACAAGGTGTTCGTCGATGGAAAACTGGAGGTTTACAACAAACCGCTCGCTGATGGAACCACCGCGGTTCTGCTCTTGAATAAGGGCAAAGATGTCGCCGATATTACGGTGACCTGGGAGATGATCGGCCTTAAAGGCAAACAGCCCGTACGTGACCTCTGGCAGCGAAAAGACCTTGGAAAATTTGAAGAGTCCTTTACCGCCAAAGCATTGGGCGAGCATGGCAGCCGGATGCTCAAGATCGGAAAAAAAGGAAAACCGCTTCCGACGCCCGCCCCCATGCCGCTTGAAAAATACACGATCACCCGTAAGGGAGTCACATCGCTTAGCGATCTGTATTACGCATTCAGGGAACATAATCCGCCAGTTTATAATAAAACATTCGAAGGAAACCCCATCGTTATCGACGGGAAAACATTCGAAAAAGGCTTCGGCTGTAAAGCCAAGGCCGACTTCATGTTCGCCGGAACCGAACGCGGTGGCCGTTTAGTTGGAACCGTCGCGATCGACGAAGCCTACCAGGGCGACAATCAGGGCCGTTTCCGCATCTATCACGAAGACCGCTTTGCAAACAGGGTCCTCTGGGATAGCGGCAATATGACCAAAGACGCACCCGCTAAAAAATTCGATATTGAACTTAAAGATTACAATTGCATCATGTTCACCTTTGACGGCAAAAGCAAAGATAACGGAAATAGGGCTGGGGACGTCCTCGGTGTCATTGCCGACCCACAGGTTATCGCCTACGACTAAGGAACCATTTTACACCAGCCAGCTCGGGTGACGCCGCGCAAGCGATGTCCTTCTCGAATGGTCATGGTCTTATCATTAATTTAACCGGGTCCTACCGCCCGCCTGTTGGGTTCCGGTATTTACCGGGGCAGGAGACAGCGTATGCTTAAAAAAATCAAACTTAACATCTCACTTGCGATACTCGTTGCCTTTTGCATTGTATTGAACGGCTGCGGACTGACGCAAGACAATGGCTTTATTAACGAAGCGGATTATTTCCAGACGATCCGGGTGGCGTGTATCGGTGACAGTATTACCGCCGGTGTCGGAATAAAAGACCCCGACAAGAACAGCTATCCGAAACAGCTCGGCCGCCTGTTGGGCCCGAAATGGGACGTACGTAATTTCGGGGTCGGCGGCACGACGTTGCTCAAAAAAGGGGATTACCCCTATTGGAACCAGGACGCCTTTAAAATGGCCATCGCGTTTAAACCCGATGTCGTTATCATCAAACTCGGCACCAACGATACAAAAGCACAAAACTGGAAATATAAAGACGAGTATTTAACTGACTACAAGGAAATGATCAACACCTTTTTAGCGTTAGACAGCCACCCGAGAGTCTGGCTCTGTCGCCCCGTCCCGGCCTTCCCGGCACGATGGGGGATCTCCAATGAAGTCATCGTCAATGACGTGCTGCCCAGGGTGGATCAACTGGGCCGGGAACTCCACTTGCCGGTCATCGATTTATACACCGCCCTCTCGGGAAAACCAGAATTATTCCCAGATAAGATTCACCCGAACGCCCAGGGCGCCGCGATAATGACCGCGGAGATCTATAAGGCGTTAACCGGAAAAGATACGATGCCCCAGTAGTGGAAAAAAGCAGGGGAGCCGCTGACTTCTCTAAGGACTTGCCCTGTTGTTTGGGTCCGGCACATAGACCAGCAGGTCCTGGCCCCCATCTTCCTCACCGTGGGGGGGCTTTAACATTCAAAATTTAAAACGAATCTTTGCTCCCAGAAAAGCGCCGTCGCTTAGGGATATACGGCTTTTCCCCCGGTCGTCGTAGTCCTCCCCTTCAAAGAAAAACCGGTCAAATCCGAAGACCGCCTGCACGTCGAGTGTGCAATTTTTTACCATCGCCCATGCCAATCCCACGCCGGCCCTTTTCTCATAAAAGGAAATTCGCTCATCGTCGTCATCCCGTCCTGCCCGAAACCATCGCTGACTCTGCCAGTCAAAACCGCTATAAAGTGTCAGACCATCGGTCAGGGCATAGCTGAGTTTTGCATGAACCGTCCGGGGGATAAAATAAGAGGCTTCGGCGGTAAGCTGTTCAGTTAATGCCCACTGAAATCCACTGAAAGGCAGCCCAAACAGGATATATTTTTTCTCAGCGGCATTCAACATGTACGCATAGCCGGGCAGGGGAACATGGGACAAAAACTCCCGGTTAGAGGCATAATTTAAAAAAAGGATGTGTTGGTTGTAGTGCTCACCTGTGGGGATCTGAAGGACTCCCGTAGCGTTAATGTTGGTCTCTTTAAAACTGTCAAACGGCTTATCACTCGCTGAACCGACCGAAAACAGCCCCCCCGCGATCATGCCATTGTCCAGCCGCTTGCGAATATGCCCGCCAAAATCAATATCCCATAAATGATCCGGCAATGCCACCCCCGCATCCATCAGCCCGGCACGGGTCGCCAGGTCCATCACCTGAACGCCAGATGTAAATGCCGATTCAAACTGCTCATTTTGACGCAATGGTACAAACAGGTCATACCCATACTGCACATAGCTAAGATCGGTATTTTGCCCCGAGACCGACTCCTGGGATATCCCGCTGGCCCCAAATTCAATGTCAGGCGAAAGCTGCCCTATAAAGGGAGACAACTGACGGCCCATATTCGATTGAGCCTGCCCGAAATTAATCGATACCAATAAACAGCCTGTCACGATGCATCCAAATAGTTTTCGTTTCATAGTCACCTTTAATAGTATAAAAAGATGCTCACGTCAAAAGTCGATTTTCGTCTATAAAATCGGCCTTTAAGATGCGGGAAATACGCATCAAAAATACTGATGACGCTGGCGTCTAAAAAGGGTCTGGTTTTCATCACGGTCACGATCTTCTGATATTAAGGTATCGTTATGATCATTTCAAGATGAACCTGGGAATTGTATGATTGGAAATATTTTTTAGAAGATATAAAACTATTGTAACCTGTTGCTATAAAAAGAGATAGCGACAACTATCATTTATATAAATTTCTTTTTTTTTAAAATAAATAAAAAATAATTTGCTTTCTTCTACATATGTAGTATATTTTACTACATACGTAGAAGATGTTTAAAAACAGGAGATATTCTCATGAAATTATCGAATGCTGAATGGCAGATCATGAACGCCCTCTGGGCCCATCACCCCGCAACCGCCCGCCAGTTGGCCGGGCAGTTGCCCCAGGAAACAAAATGGGCCTATACAACGATCAAGACCATGCTCACCCGGCTGGTCGAAAAAGGGGCGGTCGGTGAACACAAACAGGGCAATACCAGTGTCTATGAACCGCTGCTGGAGCGAAAAAACGCCAGGGGCAGCGCGATCCGAACACTGATCGACCAGGCGTTTGAAGGTGGGCTGGCTCCGATGTTAAGCTTTTTAATGGAAGATAACCGCCTGAGTAAATCTGAACGAAAAGTATTAAAAGAAATGCTCGATAAAAATGAAACGAACAAGGAGTAAATGTCATGATTGAAACGCTAAACAATATCGCAAATACATGGTACAACTGGCAGCTGAATATGTTATGGCAGGTCGGCACGCTCATTATTATCGTCGCGGCTCTCGATGCCCTGCTGCGTAAATGGGCCTGGCCGCAGGTGCGATATGCGCTGTGGCTGCTGGTTTTGGTGAAGCTGCTGATCTGGCCGGGCTTTGCGCTGTCGACCAGTATTATTTCCCCGCTAACCCCCATCGACCGGCAGGCGATACAGCAACCCGCCAACAAAGAAATCGCTCCCGAGCTGTTCACCCCGGAAATAACACCGCATGAAACGGCCACAACGACAGAACCAGTCAACCCCAGCCCGCTATCCCAGCCCATCCCCCCGTTGCGATTGAATCCACACCACAAACCCCCATCCAAATACCCGCTCCATCTCTGATCTGGAAAAGCTACCTGCTGATAACCTGGTCCCTGGGAATCTTCCTGCTGGGCGGCTGTATCTTATTGCGACTGCGACACTTACAACAGGGCATCGGCCAGGGCACCTCCCAGCTGCCCAAAAAATTCCAGCAACTACTCCACGAAACGGCCAAACAATTAAAACTCCGCCGTACCCCCCAGGTCATCCTCTCAACCAAAGTCATCTGCCCCGCCGTTTTCGGCCTCTTCCGCCCAAAACTACTCATGCCCGCTGACAGCATCGATAAACTCACCGAAAATGAACTGCGCCACCACCTCATGCACGAACTGGCCCATATCAAACGCGGCGATCTATTCTTCCATGCCATCTACATGCTCCTGCAGATCGCCTACTGGTTCAATCCCTTACTATGGATGGTCGGCCGGCAGTTACAACACCTCCGCGAAGTCTGCTGCGATGCCACCGTCGCCCGCATCCTCCGCGAAAAAACCGTCCAATATCGCGAAACCCTCCTGGAAACCGCCCGCCGCCTGCTCGCCGAACCCGTCGAACCCGGCATGGGCCTCCTGGGCCTCTTCGAAGATTCCAACCGCCTCCTCACCCGCCTCCAATGGCTCGAAAAGAAAACCTGGAAATTCCGCCCCCTCCAAATCGCCTCAGTCATCACCGTCGTCATACTCATGCTCGCCTGCATACTCCCCATGGCCCAGGGAAAAAAGAAAATCGGCTATAGTGACGCTCAGGTCACCCAGGCCCTGAAGCAATTGAATATCAATCTGAATGACAAGCATTCGGTGGAGCTGAAATACTGGGAGGAAGGACTCGACCTGGACAACCATCAAAAACTCCAGAACGGCATGACCGGTGGTTGGCCGGAAGGAATGGACATGGATGTCACTGCTGAGCTTCGCGAGGGCAAGCGAGTTAAGGATTTTATTGCCATAAATCTCGGCCGCAAGACCCCTGGCGAAACAGTTGTTCATAACCGTAAAATATTGACATTAACCGCCGACAACCCTTACGATGCGGCTGTGGAATTATTGGCCCGCCAGGATGAGTTGCTCCAAAGTAAAGCGGGTATGAATGGTTTTCATACCAACAAAAAACTAGGCATAGTCGCTATTTTGACCGATGGGATCAGTACCAATAAGCCTCCGTCATCCAAACCACAACCCAGGCTGGTTCTGTTTCAAATAAAAAATGCCGGCAAGCAAAAAGTATCCTTGAATTACTGGTCGGGCAAGCTGCCGGGAGTTAATGATTCCCTGGCCGATAACTCAGCCAATAACACACCATCCTACGGCCTGGGCACCCTGGCGTTTCGCATCGTCCCCAAACAGGATGAGTTACCCGAACAGGAAATCAAACGCTATCGAAACGACCTCCAAAAAAACGGCCCAACCGCCACCCAAAATCGCAGCGATAAATATGCTTGGTTTGAATTGAACGATAAATTAAACATTCCCTGTATTGTTGAACTGTATCAGGGAAAGTCCTATCTCCTGCTGCATAACCACACACCGCATGTTATGACGCCTGGGCAGAATTGGAAGCTGGACGATGTGCACCTCTCCAACACGCCCTCGAATCTGCCGGCGGTTGGATATAAATTTAACAATGCGGGGGCCGATCTGTTTGGGAAGATTACCGGAAACCACATCAAACAGTCACTGGCAATCCTGGTGAATGGCAAAGTCTATTCCGCTCCCAGGATTATGACCGAAATCCGCAGTCGCGGTATAATTACCGGCCGGTTTGATCGGCAAGAGGCCCTGGATATCATAACGGCCATGGTCAAGGGCATGATGTTCAGAAAAGATGGACCGGAGGCGGATAAAAAGATTAAACAGCTTATGGAAGAATGGGACTGGAAATCGAAAAAAGATCCGCTGGACTATGAAGTCCTGACAAATTCCCGCAAGGTCGCTGATACATTTTTAATGGCCCTCAAGAATAACGACTGGGACTTGGCACGACGTATGCTAAACTCGGGCAGTTCCGAAAATAAGTATCTCCAATACGTTCCTCTATTTCAAGAATGCATACTCGATCAGGTAGGGATCGATTCGATATCTATCCGTTCAGAGAGTGCAACTTTTGTGACCAACGGACTCAAACAGACCGATGGTGGCAAGCGGCAATTGATTTTAGAAATGACAAAAAAAGATAACAAGTGGACCATTAGCACAATTAAACTGGCACCGGCATTATCGCCGAATCAATCCGGGATGAAAGCTGCCCAATCCACCGGATTAGGAACCCTATCCTTCCGCATCGTCCCTGATCAGAAATCATTATCCAAACAGGAAATCAAACGGTATCGTGACGACTTGCAAAAAAACGGCCCAACCGCTGCCAAAAAACGTAGCGAAAAATATGCCTGGTTTGAAGCCCAGAATGATATACGTACCGAAGGCATTATGGAAACATATCAAAACAAACTCTATCTCTTGTTGTATAACCATATGCCTCATGCTATGTTACCCTCACAAGGGTGGAAACTTAAAAATGTTTCCGTTGCGACTGATCAATATGGTTGGCCGATGGTGGAATTTGAATTTGACGCTCAGGGTGCTAACCTTTTCGGAGAGATTACCGCCAATCATCTCCAACGGTCTCTGGCTATTCTGGTCAATAGCAAAGTCTATTCAGCCCCAAATATTCAATCTAAAATTACCAGTCGTGGCATCATCACCGGTCGCTTTAATCGGGATGAAGCCATCAATCTAATAACCACCATGGTCCAGGGAATGATGTTCCAATCCGATGGCCCCGCTGCTCAGAAAAAAATTAACCAACTCGTTGAAGAATGGGACTTGAAATCGAAAAAAGCCGTAGTTTCTGACGAAATCAAAGCTGATGCTCGCAAGGTTGCCGATGTGTTATTAAAAGCTCTGAAACATAATGACTGGGATACGGTGCGCGATATCATAAATACCGGCCATTCCAAAAATGAATATAAGCAATACCTTCCACTGCTTAAAAAATGTACATTTGAACACGTAGAAATTGGTTCCATACATATTCTCACACATTCTGAGAATGCAGTTTCCGTTACGACTAATGGACTCAGGCAGAATGACGGTGAAAACCGGGAAATGATCATAGACATGGTTAAAAAGAGCAATCAATGGATTATAAACAAACTTCAAATGATACCGATAGATATACTGGAACAATTCGATACGAAAGTTGCGTTACCTGTGTTGCTAGATGTGAAAAGGATCTATGAATCTTTCAACAGCCAGCTGATAATTAATTCCAAGGTGGCCATGGATGAATTCTTGACGCAAATAAAAATAATTAACCAGGCACATGATCAGGAAGTAAAAGGAACGGCGATAGAAAAAATTAACCTGACAATGACAGAACTGATCAAGCTTTACAGAAATGGGCCGCCAAAAGAAGATTCCTCTCAGCCCAAAATATCATTGAAGTCTATTACTGATTTCGGGAAGAAATATGAGAAGCTCATCAATAAAGCCATCAAGCAAGCAATAAAAAAAACAACGCCTTCCCCATCCTTCAAACAAAAGTCCCCGCTCACGAACGAAGTCAGGGCAAATGCCCAAAAGACCGCCGTTGCATTTTTAAACGCTCTAAAGAATAATGACTGGGATTTAGTGCGAAGTATGCTAAATTCGGGAAGTTCCGAAAATCGATATAACCAACATGTTTCTCTGCTTCAAAAATGCACATTCGATCAAGCAGAAATTGACTCCATATCTATCCATGCCGATAAAAACGCTGTCGTCCACACCAGGGGCCTCAAGCAGGCAAACGGCGGCAATCTGCAAATGAAACTGGAATTGGTCAAAAAGAACAATCAATGGGCTATAAGTGACCTGGAAATGGTAACGGGCAAGGTCTCACACCGCTCTGATATGATAATTGCTCAGTCCATGTTGATGGAGCTGAAAAAACTGTTTGAATCAGTCTATGGCCAGATGGACACTAATCCCAAGGCTGCTGTCGCGGCGATGGATGAGTTTTTGACAGAGATCGAAAAATTTGAAAAGAATATAAAAGGCTCGCCAGTTGAACAGGTATTTCTAATGGCAACCGACCAGGTTCGACAGGCTCGTGCGGCCTTGAACAAGGGGGAAGTCGCCAAGGCAAAAGCTATTTTCGAGGCTATGAGTAAAGCTGGGCCGGGTTTTGAAGAGGTCATGAAAAATGCAGTTGAAAAAGACAAAACAAAAACATCTACCGAGACGATCACCACTAACGAAGTTGAACCAATTCGTAACCTTCTGGCCAAATGGTACCAGGCCGTTCGCAAGGGTGATGTGGTCACATCGAAAAGGTTTTATGTCAGTGACTATAACCATTCGGACAATGATCTCATACAGAGCATAGCATTTTTTGCCAATGATGTTTCGGATTGGTCATTTGGACTACTTAACGTGCAATGGTATAGTTCCAAAGCCCGAGCCATATCCACAGTCATAGAAGCAAAAGATCCGATGAGAGGCCCATGGTTTATTGGGTGGCAGTTGAGAAAAGAAGCTGGCCAATGGCGGATTTCTCAGATACATTTGGAAAAAACTGAACTTTATAACCAGTTCAAAGATGATTTTTCCCAAAAATATCTCGGCTGCCAGAGTTGGAATGCCACCCAAGCGTCTGCCAAGCCATCCCTCCAACAAAAATCCCAGAAAATGGTGGCCATGCTGGTGATGCTGGGCAATATGTCGGCCAGTGTTGATGATGCTTTGGGCAAAGGGGATAAGGATATTGCCCTGTCGTTGGTTGAGCAGATCAATGCCCAGATTCCCGGGACCATTGCGATGGCCAAGGGTACACCGTTTGAGGCGATATGCGATATGATGAAGCAGCAGTTCGACTCCTGCCATCAGGCCATCAAAAAGGGCGAGTTGAAAAAAGCTCAGGCCCTCATCCACGCCCTCCAGGGCATGGGCACCCAGATGCGCCAAATGATCGAAAAACCCGCAATCCCAGCGGCGGGTAAGAGTGGCCCCGATCCAAAAAAAGCAGCGGCGATGCTTGACGGCTTGAAGGCCGCCTATGGGGCGGCGAATGTGGCCCTCATGGAAAATAATGACCCCAAAGCTACCATCACCGCTTTGGAAGCCCTGATTCCGCAGATGAACCAGTTTGAAAAACTCATCGCCGGTACCCCGGATGCTTCTTCAATTGTTATGGGCATAAAAATGGTTCACCAGATGCACAAGGCCCTCAAAGACGGCAATATCCAGCAGGCTCGCAATATCATGAAACAGCTGGACCAGATTGGTCAGTACATGGAGAATATCATTGTCAAGATGGGCAAGCCGCCTGCTGATAAGCCGACGGTTAAACCCCAGGCTGACAGCCAAAACCAAAAGAAACTCTATAACATGTTTATGGCCTGCGGTACGTTATGCCAGAGTATTAGTGATTCGGTCAAAAATGGTGATAAAGAAACCGCCCTGATATTATGCAAGCAGGTGGATGCCCTCTTCCCCGAAGGTCTGGCCCTGGCCAAAAACACAGACGCCGAATCCCTCTTTCAGGCTTTGGTCGCCCAGTTTAATGTCTGCCATGAGGCTATAAAATCAGGCGACCTCGAAAAAGCCGGGAAACTACTCGACTCGCTTAATACTATGGGGGGCAACATCTCAACCGTCATCGAAAAATGGAACCGGTAGGATGGGCAACTTGTTGCCCATGCGGTTGACTGCACAAACGATAATCAACCTAACAGTACCCATTCCACCGGCATATAAGTATTTGCAATTGAACTATCTACATGACGCATCTCGGGTAAAACGTATCCCGATGAGGGTAGAAATTGTTCGGTGGCTTCCGGATTAAACGTAAGAATATGGAATTGTTCATCTTCGGGCTGGTATGGGGCCAAATAGGTCTGCCCGGCAACCTTAAATGGTTTGATCAAATCGGCCGCCAACAGACCAAATATATCACTGGAAGTGGTCGTATCCAGAGATGTCTTGCCAAATCTCACTTTAGAGATCGCCCCCTCAAATTCGGCCACATCATCATTGGTGAAAAACATCAGATCATCACCGGGGCTGACACCCGCAGAAGCAATAGAGTCCAGAAACGTCCCGCCGATAGAAAGAGATTTGATTGAGCCGTTGTCAAAAGAGTCATTGATACCGTCAAGTAAATGGTCTCCACCCAGATCAACACCGGCCAGAAAGAGATTGTCAATGGAATCGCCTGATACTTTAACATTGAGAAGATCATTTCCGGCTGCTATCGTGCTTGAGGAGCAATCACCACGAACATTAAATAGTGAAAGGGTTCCGACCGCCGAAATAGTACTATTTTGAGCGGACCTGGTTTTAATAGTTTTGATCGCTTCATTGGCCCTCACAGCGAGGTTATCAAATGATTCTGCATAAAGATAAGTGATGTTATCCGCCTGGATCGTTGAATCGGTGATTGCCTGTTTAATAAATATTCGGCCGATATCACCCTGAACTGAAATATCGCCAGTAAAGCCACCTTTTTGAACATTAATTTTATTGAGACCACCATCCGTGGTAATAATGTTACTTGCCAGGTCACCTGACTGAACCAGAATAGACGTAATAGAATCAGCGGTTATCGAATCGGCCAGGCATTGTTGAACCCGGATTGTCTTAACATACCCATCAATATCAATAGCCACCCCACGACCAATTGTATCGGCAAATACAGACAAGGCCGGGTCAACTGAAAAGTCGGATTGCCTGCTGGAAACAAGGTTGATCTCTGCATGGTCATAAATATCATCAACAGTAACCCGGGAAATATATTGGTCAGCACGAATACCTTCAGTAATGTCAACGTGGGGGGCATAAATGGCTTTCAAGGGCGAGTCCGAAAGGATCTGGCCAACGGTCACATCCGCACTCGGGCTGGAAGTCATTATTTGCAAGACCGAGTTTTCATTCGCGTTGGAGATAACAACACGTTCGATCGTATTATCAGAATCAATGGATTCGCCCAGAAGGATCTGGACATCGCCCTGACCGATGATCGACACCTTGACCGTAACATGGTCATCTGTGGTAAAGACGTAGCTTTGAGTGTCGTGAATTTCTTCAGCGGGCACCACTTTAAAGTCCTGACTTTTTGCCTGGACAAGCAAATTCCCCGCCAGGTCCATGATCTGACTGTCGCCCAGAACCGTAAGACGATAATCGTCAGGCGTCAACTCAGAGGCCCCCGTCGCGGTTTGCGGCATTGACAAAATTGCCGTTTGTGTTTCAGTATCATAGATGTAGGCCGAAGGAGTAATATAAATTTCGTTACCATCATCATAAGTGCCATCACCACCCGACGCCACTAAACGATAATTCTCACCAAACCCAATAGAATCCGGCGCAATATCATTGCTGTCAAAAACCATGTATATCTGCTGAGGACCATCATTGAGCCAAAGCGATTCAACAACAATAGCGGCCACATTAAGCGGTTGACTGTCATAGTTCACCACCAAAATCTCCGACATGTCCGAGCAGTTACTCAACCCGTCAAAAGCGCGGGCCAGAATCAGGTTCTCCCCTTCGCGTATCAGCGAACTTTCAATGATCAGCTGATAGGTCCCCGGCGAGGTTTCATTGGCAAAACCCGCCGAACGGCCGTTGCAGATTATCTCTAACGCCAGCGCCGGGTCGGCGGTGGTCGTAATGAGGGGGCTGGATATATTTGTGATCCTATCCGTCGCGCTAATGCCGCTATCAGAAACCGGGTCAAGCTCTGGAACCGTGGGTGCCGGCGGTCCGGCGGTATCGATCCCAAAAGAAAAAATGATCGGCTGATGGTCGGTCTCACCAATAGACTGGGCCGCAGCAAAGTTTGCGACAACCGCATTCCCCGCCTGGTCCAAAAGCGAAACAGACGGGGTAATCGCCAGCATATAGCTATCATCAGTAAGGGTACTGGCCGTATTAAGCTGCACCAGCCCTGAGAGTGTGTCAACCACAACGCTGCCGATAGGGATCGTCCAGTCATTACCATTGCCAAAAACACCATCGCCACCCGAGCCGGTCAATACATAACCGCTCGTATCGGTCGCCGCCAGAGTATCAAGATCGTCGCCGCTGATATAAAGCTCAATGATCTGGGTCGTGTGTTCATAGACACCCGCAGGAAAATAGTTATACAAAGTCGGGGGCGTGGTATCCAGCGTAAGTTCCAACGCGTCAGAGCGGGCTACATTGCCCACCGGGTCCGTACTGACGACTTCCACATGGTTGACCCCTTCTGCCAACTCACCCTCCCCGAGCGTATAAGACCAGTGACCCGCATCATCGGCCTGAACCGTCGAAATCGAACGGCCAGAAACACGAATGTCAACCGAACTACCCGGTTTTACAATGCCGGAGATATCCGGCGTGCTGTTATTGATCAGGTTATCGCGATTGGAGGCCCCGGTATCATCATTTGCATTGATCACCGGCGTCTCCGGGGCATCCTGCTGAATATCCAGGACCACGGTCAGTGTTTCAGAAACAGCGGATACATTGCCCGCCACGTCAGTAATGACGATCGAAATATCATTATTACCTTCAACCATGACCCCCGGGGCAAAGGTGTAAGACCAGTTGCCCGAAGACGTCGCCGTCAGGTTCGTTATAACGCTATCATTATGATAAAGGTCTATGAGTGCCGAAGGTTCGGTCGTTCCCTGGACCGTGGCCGTCTCATCGCTGGTATAATTATCACTGTCACTTGTGCCGGTATCACTGCTCGCTTTAAGGTCGACAAGCGGCGAATCAGGCAGCGTTGTATCGATCGTCAGGGTCAGTGGATACGAAGTAAGGCTTTTTAACCCTGAAAAGGTATCTTCTGTGATGATCGTAATGGCATTATCGCCCTCGGCGAGCTGCCCGGTAGTAAAGGTATATTGCCAGAAACCGTCATGGTCTGAGATCGAATCTCCGATCAGGTTCCCATCATTGTAAATTTCGATCGAACGGTTCGCGTCCGCCTTCCCTGCGATCGTCCCGGTGGTGATACGGGTCAGATTATCCGTCGTGATCGAACCCGAATCGCTTTCCGAGAGCAGGTTCGGTGCTGCCGGCCGGGTCGGAACAACATTCAGCCAAACGATCAACCCTTCGGAAACCTGGGAGATATTACCCGCAATATCCGTTGCGATAACGGTGATCCGATGGGCCCCGTTACTGATTTCACCCTCAGCAAAAGTATAGGTCCAGTCTCCAACGCCGTCAGCATCAACGGTATGAACCGCTTCGCCGTCAATACAAACAGTAACATGGGCATCAGGGTCCGATATCCCCGTAAAGGTCGGCGTATCATCTGAAGTCACTTCATCATGATTATCGCCCGTATCAGAGCCGTCAGCAAGGTCCGGCAGGCCGGGTTGATTCACAGTCGTGTCAAGATCAATGACCAGTGGCGGTGACGCGGCCGAAACATTACCCGCCTTATCGGTCGCCACAATAGTGATCGAATTGCTGCCTTCAGCCAATTGCCCCATCGACATGGTATAATTCCACGCGCCCGAAGAGAGCAGGTTCTCATCAATCGTATCCACCAGGTTCGCCCCGCCACCCTGATCGACGAATATTTGCAAAGAACTGTTCACTTCGACAACGCCGCTGATTAAAACATGGGTAATATTGCTCAAATCGTCGGTGTCCAGGTCACCGCTGTCACTCCCGGCCGCCAGGTCCGCCATGGAGGGCGTTACAGCACCATCGTCCAGCGTCACAGTCAGCACGCTGCTGTAGGCCGAAAGGTTGCCCGCCACATCCTGCTGGGCAACTTTGATCTGATTGGCCGTACCCGTCGAAGACGCGATAAGCCCGCCGGCAAAGGTATAGGACCATTGCCCGTCGCTATCGCCATCAGTGGCCGTCGCGTAAGTGTCATTGCCGTTGAGGCTGATAATGACCGTGGCATTCGTTTCGCAATAACCCGTGAGTGTGGAGTTGGCAATGTTGGTATAGTTATCCGTGTCAACCGTACCACTGTCGGACCCCATCGTTAGATCTGGAACACCCGGTACACTGATAGTCCGATCCAACATCACCACAAGGTCATCTGAATAGTGACTCGTATTGCCCACGGCGTCTTCAGCGTAGGCGTCAATGATATTGGTCCCCTCGATCAGGTCGTCAACGCCATCAAAGGTATAAGACCAGTCGCCAACGCCATCACTGGTTGTGCTGCCCACGTTCGTCCCATTCACGCGAACATAAATGGTACTACTGGCATCAGCACTCCCGGTGATCGTAGCGGCATCCTCAAGAGTGACATCATCACTATTGGAATCGCCCAGGTCCGAGGCCGACTGCAGGTCAAGGGCCGTTGGTATGGAGATCAATGTTTCAACCGTGATAGTCAGTTCTGCTGAATCCGAACTGTTACCGGCATCATCAGTGCACAGAACGTCAAGGACGTTAGCCCCTTCACTTAAATCCGTACTCGCCAGCGTGTAACTCCAGTTCCCGCTGCCATCGGTATGGGTCGTCCCCAGCGTACTGACCGCACCGTTAGGGTCAAGCCGCACAGCAATCGTTGTATTGGCGTCTGCGGTACCGGTAAGGCGGGGGTTACTGTGACTGGTCCTGTTATCGGTACTACTGGAACCGGTGTCCGTCGCCGCCGAGAGGTCGGGTGATGAAGGAACCGTAAGGGTCGTATCCAGTGTTACGATTAGATGATCACTGTTGGCAGAAGCATTTCCTGCCGGGTCAACCGCCGAAACAAAAATTGTATTCGCCCCTTCGTTCAGCCAGGTGGCCGTGACGTTGAGGCTCCATGTTCCTGAAGAAGAAGCCGTCACGGTGCCTGTATGTGCCCCGGCGTTAAAATCAATCGTTACGGTACTACCCGCCTCCGCAACGCCGGTAAGGGTAGGGGTGCTGTTATACGTCAGGTCATCGCCACTACTGCCCCCTGTATCGTGGGCGGTGATGAGGTCCGGCTGGCCTGGCTGGTTGATGGCTGTATCCAGGTCGATCACCAGGTCCTGACTCCAGTCACTGGTATTGTTGGCCGTGTCAATGGTGAGAAAGTCAACCGTATTGGAGCCTTCATGAAGCACGCCGTCCAGAAAGGTATACGACCACTGACCGGCAACGCCATCACCATCATTGCCATCATTATCCCGGAACGTGATAATGTTTGTTTCATTGGTCCGGATCTTTATATCAGCACCCGCCGAGCATGTCCCGGCGATCGTTGCGGTGTTATCAGAGGTCAGGTCATCGTTACTGGCTGTCCCTGTATCTGAACCCGCCACTAAGTCGGGTGGCAACTCCGCACCGGTGTCGAAACTTATAGTCACCGTCAGGTCAGTCGAAGCCGCCGATATATTGCCCGCAGGGTCAACCGCGACGATATGGATGAGATTGACGCCTTCTTCTAGCGGCGAGGAGCTGGTAAAGGTATAGGACCATGACCCATCTGCCGCCGCTGTGACGGTGTCTACTTCAGTATCGACGGTACTGGGGGTGTCAAGCCAGAGGTGAACTGTACTGCTGTTTTCAACGGAGCCGGCATTTCCTTGAATTGTAGGGCGTGTTTCAGCGGTAATGTCGTCGGTATTGTCCGTTCCGGTATCAGAAGTAGCTGTCAAATCAGGAGTTACGGCTCCAGCGATCACTGTGTCCAGCGTAAGGGTCAGGTCCGATGAGTTGGCCGAGGTGTTCAGGGCTGGGTCAACGATATAAATCTCGACCCGGTTTGTGCCTTCTGCCAGGTCATCGATGCCATCAAAAGTGTAGGTCCAGTTTCCGGCGGCATCGGCGGTGGTGGTTCCCACTTCAACCCAGCCGGCCGCATTTTTATTCGTGCGAACATGAACAACCGCATTGGCCTCGGTCTGGTTGCCATCGGTCACAGAACCATAAATCGTTGCCGTATCGTCATTTGTGATCTCATCGGTCGTACTGGAGCCGGTATCGGATGCCGGCAGTAACAGGGGGGCACTGGGCAAGGTGCCGCTGGTATCGTAGGTGACGCCCAGTGCAAAAGAAGTTGCGGTATTTCCTGCCGGGTCGGTAGCTTTAGCGGTTATATTATTGGACCCAACCGCCAGGTCGCCGTCGGCGATCTGGACAGACCAAAGCCCTGTTGTTGAATCGGCGGTCCCCGTTCCTTTACCTGCCGCCCCCACGAAAAGCTGAACACTGCTGCCCGGTTCCGCATAGCCGTCAAACCATGCGGTATTGTCGTTTGTAATATTATCGGAGTTCGTTCCTGTATCACTGGCCGCCCTGAGATCTGGTATGCCCGGCATGATGAGGATCGTATCAAGAGTAATAACCAGGGCTGCACTGTTTACACTTTCTGCATTATTCAGACGATCGACCGCTGTGACGGTAATGGTGTTTTTTCCTTCGGTTAAATCGCCATTTAGAAAGCTGTAAGTCCAGTCACCATCGCCATTAACAGCGGTCGTATTGACTTCTGTGCCATTGACATAAATATGGGCTGTGGCATTACTTTCGGCGGTTCCGCTAATCTGGGCATTCCTGTTGCTGGTTATATTATCAACCTGTGATGCCCCGGTATCATGAGTAGCATTACTGGTTAAATCCGCCGCTGATGGTTGTGCTGATGCGGTATCCAGTGTCACGGTTAAATTACCCGAATCGGCCGACGTATTTCCCGCCTCATCGATATAGATAATATCAATCGTATTGGCACCTTCCGCCAGGTCCCCTTCTTCAAGGGTTATGCTGTAGGAGCCATCGGCCGCGGCGGTGGTCGACCTTGTATTGGTACTACCAATCCGCAGCCAGACCGTCGCATCGCCTTCAACCGCACCGACACCACCACTGAAAGTGGGTGTCGCGTCATTTGTAAGCTCGTCATCGTCTGCCAGGCCGGTATCGGAACCGGCCTCCAGATCGGGCGTGGCTGCTACGATAGTGGTGGTTGCATCGTACGTTACTGAAAGTGCCGCTGAAGTGCTGGAATTACCGGCGGTATCCGTTGAAACAACCGTAACGCTGTTCGCTCCCGCTGCAAAATCCCCGGCCGCAAGTGCGACGCTCCAAAAGCCTGAACTGGCGTCAGCGGTCGTAGAAGCCCCTTTTTCAGTCCCGCCCACCTTCATTTGTATGGTTGACCCCGGATCGCCGTAGCCGGTAAAGGTTGGCGTGGCACTCTGGGTGATGTTATCGGTTGAGGAAATTCCCGAATCCGTTCCCGGGGTGAGGTCGGGGGTTGTGACTGTGGTTATGCTTGTATCTATGGTTATGGTGAGATTTTCAGAGTCGCCAAAAATTTCACCGGTGTTATCTATGTAAAAAACGTCAATATCGTAAATGCCTTCTGTTAAAGGATTTGTGAGTGTAATGGCATAGGAGCCATCGGCGGAAACCTCTGCTTCTTTGTTAACGCCATTGACACGGAGGTAAACGGTTGAATCATTGGGGACGGTTCCGGCTGCCGCAGTGAAGGTTGGGGTGGTGTCTGTTGTGATATTATCGGAATTGGAGGTGCCGCTATCACTTCCGGCCGCCAAATCTGGGATTGTTGGGGCGGGGGCGTCCTGATATAGGACGTTATCGGGTATGGCTGCTTTTCCGCCTGGGCCTGGGATGTCATAACTTACAACGAGCCCGGAACCACCAGTTTTATTGAAAAAATCGACCTGAATGGCGTGTTTTCCGATGTCCAGGTTTACGCTCCCCGCCTCCTCTGTCATGCCGTGAAGGCCGTCGTTACTTACTATTTCTACATCGTCAATTAGCAGGCAGCTGCCATCATCTGACTCGGTATAAAACGTGTAAAGTCCGCTGGTAGCAATATTTATGTAGCCAAGAAAACGATACCCCTTGTTATTTCCGGCCGCTATATTGAAGTTTACATCGGACCCTGTGCTGTCTGGAACCGTGTTGTCAAAATCAGCGATGACCAGAGAAGTCCAGGATCCCGCGTAATATTCATAGTACATGCCTGTTTTCAGGTCGGCGGGTTCTGGGGTATAGGCTTCTTCTGGTGGCTGAAAAAGAAGAGAGTCGTAGCTTACAACTCCTGTTATAGGGCCAAAATCAATGTTTTCAATTACTGCGGTCAGTAAAAGACGATTTTCAAGTGGCTCGAGGATAAGCATGTTATTACAAACTCCACAGGTTTAACGTCAGCATTCAGATCGATATGTTTTACTACTTGCAAGCTAAGTTTCCTCTTGATCTTTATCGGTTGTTGGAATGGTCATTATTACTTTATTAGAAGGAATTTATGGCTATTTAGAGTTGATTTGACGCTGACGCCAACTTTCGACCTGGCATCCCTTTTTGACTATAAAAGCCGAAGGGGGCTGGTGGTATAATTTCGGTTGCAAAATGCCCCTGGCTTGCTCATAATAGAATTAAGAGTGTGACATTGGTGAGCTCCTTCGTTTCAGGGGCGATCTGGGGGATTCTTTAAGTCCATTATTAACAGACAGTTGTGGAGTGATTCGACACCGGGCCAGTAGGGATTGTGGCCCTGTTTTTTTAAGATGATGTGTTATTTTCTCAATATAATTTACTTATGTGTTTTACTGTTGTTTGGGCCGTTTATTCTTTATCGGGTTATATTTCAAAATCGCTACCGTGTGGGGTGGCCCGAGCGGTTAGGCTTTGTCCCTAAAGCACTTACGGGTAAGCCGGTGATATGGATCCATGCGGTTAGCATGGGTGAGATCAATGCTATCGGAACGCTGGTAGGACAGATCACCGAGCAGCTGGGTGATTATGAAATTGTCATAAGTTCAACAACTGACACCGGTTACACGCGGGCCCAATCGCTGTATGGTCAGAAACACCGGGTATTTTTCTATCCGTATGATTTTACCTGGGCGGTTAAGCGGGCGTTCAATCGTCTGAACCCGCGGCTCTGTATTTTGATGGAACTTGAGGTGTGGCATAACTTTACGGCCATCGCCCATCGGCGAAATATCCCTGTGATGGTGGCCAATGGGCGTATTAGTAGTGGTAAGGGCTTTCCGAGGTATAAGAAGATCGCCCCACTGGTACGGCCAATGTTTGGTCGGCTTGCGATGGCCCTGGTGCAGGATGAGACCTATGCGGAACGATTCAGATTTCTGGGTGTTCCCGATGAACGGGTGCGGGTGGTGGGTTCGTTAAAGTATGATACTGCAGAAGTTACGAACAATGTGGCGGGGGCGGATGCACTTGCTGAGCGGCTGAATATGGGTTCAGAATCGTTGGTTTGGGTGGCCGGTAGTACCGGGCCGGGTGAGGAAAAGATGGTTCTGGGAGCTTATGCCAAGGCTTTGGGTAAGATAGGGCTTCAGGGGTTACGGCTGGTGATCGTACCTCGCAAGCCCGAGCGGTTTGATGAGGTGGCCGAACTGATCGAGAAAAAAGGGTATAACCTCTTGCGATATAGTGAGTTAAAGAATGGTGATGGCAATGGTAACTTGCCAGACCCTGAGGGGAATTGTGTTATTCTGGGTGATACCATGGGCGATTTACGAAAATTCTATAGCCTGGCATCCACGATTTTTGTCGGCCGGTCGCTGGTGCCGATGGGGGGGTCGGACATGATCGAGGCGGTGGGGTTGGGGAAACCTGTTATGGTGGGCCCTTATACAGAGAATTTTGAAGAACCCATGCGACTTCTGCTGGCCGATGAGGCGATTATTGAGGTCTCCAATGAAGAGCAATTGGCACACGAAACCTGTAAGTACTTATTGGATAAAGCGATAGCGAAATCACTATCGCAGCGGGGGCCGCAGGTGATCCTCAAACAAAAGGGGGCGACCGAACGGACGATGGCGGCCATTAAAGAAGTGCTGGCGGCCGGGCATTAATGCATGAAAAATTGGTGATTTTTTGGGGATGATTATTTGGATTGGGCGGGCCGGATTTGGTAAGATGGGTAGTTTGATGTAGCGCAGTGGCGGGGAATTGGTGATTTTTTGAGGGATTTTTGAGTGGTTTTTTTTGGTTTCGGCGGGAAATTGATCGAAATTTTTCACTTTTGAACGATTTTTTTCGGCTTTTTTGGGGTCTTTTTTGGCTACTGCGCTAAATTGCTCAAGGGTTGAGTGATTGTTAAGGCCTGGAATTTCGTGATTTCTGGGCGCAAGATTTTATTGGGGACAGGCTTTTGGGGGTGGATATTTTTTTGGATTTTGCGCTGGGGTGGTGCGCTGTTTGATTTAACGCAAAGGTTCGGAGGCACAGAGGGGAGGAGAGGATTTTTTTGGCCGTTGGTATTTGGGGAGAAACCGCGTGGGCACGGCCCACCCTACCTGGCTCATATTAGGGGTGAAGAGATATTTTTTTTGAGATATTGGGATATTTTATTGGTTTTATATTTGCGTTGGTGGTAGGATAGGGCTGGCTAACGGGTTGTCCTGACCGTTGGTTTACGAAAACGGATTTTGAACCGCTAATTAACGCGAATAATATTGGAGGAAGAGATTTGTACTATGAAGAAAATGGAGGGCATGAAGTAAGAGGAGAAGATATTAATTTTAGGCAGTCGCGAGGTGTTCCCGATATGTCGGGGCTGGCTCTTATTTTGTTTTGCTCAAGGTATTTTGACGATATTTTTTGACAGATGAATACAGGATTCACACAGATGACGATAGGGCGGGATTAAGATTTCAACCAGGAATCCGGCACCTGGGGACGCCGAGTACCCGCTCGACACGAATTCAAAAGAAATAATAAAAGCCAGGCGGGTGCCTGGCGATCCCAAATAGATGAACTGTTCGAGGTGTCTTTGATTTAAAGAAAAAAGTTCCTGACCCCTATAAATCATTATTGATCAATCTATGAATGACATAAAGGGTGATTCTATTTCCCTTCAAGCCAGTTATTTGACAGTTGGGCAAAATCTGCCGTATTGACTTCATCGTCAAAATTAAAATCGAAAAGCAATCTTTGGTTTTCGGGGAGATCTGATTTCTTTGTCAGCCATTTATCACAAAAATTCGACAGGTCGTTCATATCAACCTGCTCATCATAGTTTGCGTCTCCAAAAGTGGCCTGCCAGAAGAGTTTAGGGTAACTGTTTTCAGGTTGATACCATAAATCCATCATTCCGTTATCCGTTTCATTAACATAATCCCAACCAGCAGCGGTAAAGGTCGTTTTGGTTTGCATTTCGGCAGTTGTTTTACCAATAGCGCCATAATTATCATCTCCGGCAGTGCCAATTCCCGATGATTCCACATCCCAAAAACAATTGCTCAGCCTGCCAGAATAATTCTTTCCCACCAGGCCGCCGACATAATCGCCTGAGCCGTTCACCGTGCCGGTGCTGTAACAATTGATCAGGAGGCCAGAATAAATACTTCCCACCAGACCACCAACAGTATCGCCTGAGCTGGTCACAGTGCAACTGCTGTAACAATTGTTCAGGCTACCATAATTCAAACCCACCAAGCCGCCGACATTCAAATCTCCGTTCACAGTGCCGCTGCTGTAACAATTGTTCAGGCTACCATAATTCAATCCCACCAGGCCGCCGACATAATCGCCTGAGACGGTGATGGAGATGTATTCTAAACCGATATTGAATATCTCAGCACTACCAGTAATTTCACCAAACAGTCCTAAGTACCCACCACCAGAGATCGTTAAGTTGTTAATGATATGTCCATCACCGTCAAAATGACCTTTTAATAGCGGTATGACCGCGGTTGACCATTGGATACCATCCAGTTCAATATCGGCAGTTAATTTATAGTATGCAGAACTGTCATAATGATAAACAGCTCCCAATTCTATGGCATTACTTATCAGATATGGATAGCTTTGACTGCCTTGGCCATCTAATAGAACAGGTATATAGCCATTAAAGCTGCTTATTATTGGATAGCCACCCAATTCCGGCATCTGCCATATTTCACTTGTGCCGTTAGCGGTTTCGTTGACAAAATCCCAGTCGGCGTTGATGAATGTGTTGACAACCTGCATCTGGGCAGTCGTTTTACCAATAGCACCATAATTATTATCACCGACAGAGCCAATTCCTGATGATTCCACATCCCAGAAACAATGGCTCAGGCTGCCAAAAATATATACTCCTACTAGGCCGCCGACATAATCGCCTGAGCCGTTCACAGTGCCACTGCTGTAACAATTGCTCAGACTGCTAGAACTATTATATCCCACCAGGCCGCCGACAAAAGCATCTCCCTTCACATTGCTACTGCTGTAACAATTGCTCAGGTGGCCAGAAAAATTAACTCCCACCAGACCTCCGATATAATCGCTTGAGCCGTTCACATTGCCGCTGCTGTAACAATTGCTCAGGCGGCCAGAAAAATTATCACCCACCAAGCCGCCGACTTCACTGTCTCCGTTCACAGTGCCGCTGCTGTAACAATTGCCCAGGTTGCCAGGATAGCGATTTTCTCCCGCCAGGCCGCCGACATAAGCATCTCCGTTCACAGTGCCGCTGCTGTAACAATGGCTCAGGCTGCCAGAATTACGTCCCACCAGGCCGCCAACATAATCGCATGAGCCGGTCACAATGCCGCTGCTGTAACAATGGCTCAGGGTACCACAAGAATTCTTTCCCACCAGGCCGCCGACAAAATCGCCTGAGCCGTTCACATTGCCGCTACTGTGACAATTGCTCAGGCTGCCAGAATTATTATATCCCACCAGACCGCCGACATAATGGCCTGAGCCGGTGATGAATACATTTTCCAGGGATAAACTATCCACTGCACCATAGAGAATACTGAAAAAGCCCAGGTAAGATTCGCCATCAATCACCAGATTGGAAATGCGATGGCCATTACCCCGGAATTCACCCGTAAAATATTCCGGTATGAAAGCCTGCGTATAATTAACACCTCCCAGGTCGATATTTGAGGTTAAACTGTAGCAGCCGATACGAAGGGCAGTGTTATTTCTGAATTCCATTAAATCATCGTAACCACCAATAATAAATGGATCATCCGGATAACCGCTGCCGGATAGGCTGGTTGTAATGCCCTCAAGCAGGTAGGAAGGGGCTAATCCTGGCGTATTCTGCCAGGTGAGTCTGGGCATATAACCAGGTTCTATGACCCAGTGATCTTCGCTGCCGTCTGTATCATCGCCGGCAAAATCAAATCCGGAAAAACTGGACTTCATTTGTAACTGGTCATCATCCAATGGTAAGCCATATCCATTATCCGGACCGCCGTAGATATAAAAATAACAATTTATCAGGCTGCCAGAATTGTTATATCCCACCAGACTGCCGATACTATAGAATGATCCGTTCACAGTGCCGCTGCTGTAACAATTGCTCAGGCTGCCGGAAGAAATATATCCTACCAGGCCACCGACATCATAGCTTGACCCGTTCACAGTACCGCTGCTGTAACAATTGCTCAGGCTGCCAGAAGAAATATATCCTACCAGGCCGCCGACATAATAACCTGAGCTGTTCACAGTACCGCTGCTGTAACAATTGCTCAGGTTGCCATAAGAATTATCTCCCACCAGACCGCCGACACTATAACAATGATCTTCTCCGGTCACAGTACCGCTGCTGTAACAATTGCTCAGGTTGCCATAAGAATTATCTCCCACCAGACCGCCGACATAATCGCCTGAGCCAGTGATGGAACCATTCTCGATACCGAGATCAATTATGATGCTGCCTGAATCTGTTTTGCCAAACAATCCGCAATAGGAAGTTCCATTTACTGTCAGATTGCTTATTGTTTTGCCGTTTCCATCAAAATTACCAGAATATACTCTGCCATCGAAAGTAGAACCATTTGTATCATTTTCATCGCCTGCTATGGGTGCCCTGGTATAAACCACTCTGCCGTCCAAGGCAGGATCAAGGTCAAGATTAGCTTCCAGCCGGATATATTGACCTGCTGTCCATATGCTGCTGTCATTGGAGAATGCCTGGAAATCCTCGAAATCCTCGATCAGCCAGGGGGTAGATTCTGAGCCGTTTGCCCCATTAGCTGCCCCCAGGTCGCCGGCGCCAGCAAAAGCACTGCTTGAAAAAAGGCACAATACACACATTGAAATAACTATTGTCAAACGCATTTTTTCTCCTTTAGTTTTTCTTTAATCGACGCCAGCATCATAAGTAAAGGGTAATATTATTACATATTTTGATGTCTACGTCAAAAGTTTATAAATACACAAAAAAACAGGGTTTTTGGTTCAATATGGGCACCCTCGAACGAAATCTTATAGGAACATGAGCGAGAATACACGATGGGTGGCGGGGGTGTCAAGTGGGAAATCGGCTCTTTTTCTTTTTTCGTGTGCTCGTGTTC
>JAIPFO010000003.1 GCA_021736565.1 Phycisphaerae bacterium
CTGGAAGCAGAGGCCGCCAAAAAGCCCGCTCCAGTGGATTTTTCGATGGTTCTCCAGGAAACGCTTTAAATGCATTATTGACGCCCGCGTGAGAATGGACGTCCGGGTGGCAGGTGTTTTTGACGTAACCCTTAACATGTATATTCAATAAAAGAGCCCGTCAATGATGACGGGCTCTTTCTGTTTTTATTGAGTTGGTCGTGACTTGAATGCCCTGTTTCTGCCGGGTCAATTGTCTTTCACCAGTGATTGAACCGTTTTGATGTCTTTGCAGCAGGCGGGCGATCCTTTGGCCAGGTTGCAACCGTCACATTTTTTTGCACCAGGGTCGCAACATTTATCAGTCCCTTTGACCTGTCCGCATTTGGCACAGAGTTCAACGGTTCCTTTGGTAAAGTCAATGCCTTTACAACAAGCCGGTGATCCTTTAGCGAGATTGCAACTATCGCATTTTTTAGCATCCGGTTTACAGCAGCTATCCGAGCCCTTGACCTGGCCACATTTGCCACAAAGGAGTGTCGGGCTGGCGGTCAGGACGACGCTCCTGACCTGGTCGCCCAGGGCCGAACCTGGAGTTTTAGCCAGGGTGATGCCGGCATCCTCCATTTCTTTGATATATTTGGCGGGGTCTTTTTGAAAGGTTTCGTCGCAGCCCGGGCAGCAGAAAAAGATACGTTTGCCGTCATGGTCAGCGAAATTCTCGGTGCTGATGGGGCTTTTCATGATGGGACAAAGTGTTTGTGATTTTACGGCCGGGGTATTCTTTTTCGTATTTTCAGGGACAGGTTTTTTTTTGTCCTCTTTACCGCAACCGGTCACGATCAGGCCGGCGATGATCATCATAGAAACTATTTTTAACGAAGTTTTCATGGTTTGGTCTCCTGTAGGAAGTAAAACGCCAGAGCGACATAAGTATATTTAGAGCACATTTTCAACATTCTTAATCGGTTTTTACAGACGAAATCTACTTTTGACGCAGAAGTCAAGTCACGTTTACCTTGGGATGAATTTTTCACTAAAAATCCAAATCCGCGTTAGATTCTATTCAGGCTGAATCTCGTTGTCAAATAGAGAGGGGATTTTTATTTATGGATCGGGGGGCATTTGAAAATAAACCATTATTCATTTTGTACGGTAAAGACCTTCTGGGTAAGGAGTTAGTGTACAGGAAAGTGCGAAAGTTGGAGCCTGAGAATATAAATAAAAAGCCCACTTGCGATGAACAAGTGAGCTTTGGTTATTTGGGATCAGGGTTGACACCGGCGTGATATGTATTTTAAAGTCCATTTTTCACATTTTTAGGGTGATTTTAAAGACAAAAAACACTTTTGACGCGGAAATGAGGATTAAATGGTTAGATATCAGTGATTTCGTCTGATTTTGCTTTGAGGATTTTATCGACACTGGCAATATGGCCTTTGGTGAGTTCGTCCATCTCTTTCTTGCCATCGTCCCGCTGATCTTCGGTGATAGTTTTGTTCTTCTGGGCCTGTTCAAGCTGCTTATTGGCATCCCGGCGGACATTTCGCACGCTGATGCGAGCCTCTTCGGCCATTTTTTTGACCTGTTGGACCAGCTGCTGTCGGCGTTCGCCGGATAGGGGGGGGACGGCCAGACGAATCATGCGGCCGTCACTGTTGGGGGTAATGCCGATTGAGGAGGCCATGATCGCCTTTTCAATGCCTTTGATGCATGAGATGTCGAAGGGTTTGATGATGATCAAATTCGCTTCCGGGGCCGAGAGGTTGGCGAGCTGTTTGAGCGGAGTGGTTGCGCCATAATAATCAACCTTGAGGTTCTCGACCAGTGCGGTAGAGGCCCGGCCTGTGCGTATGGTGCGAAACTCGTTTTTAAGGAAATCGACCGCCTTTTCCATGCGGTCATCGGCTTCCATATTAATCTCGTCTACGGAAATATCTTCATCAGCCATGTGTGTCCTCTTATCGTATTGTGGGTGTTATTTGCCGTCAATATTGTCGTGTATGACGGTTGGGTTTACTGGGTAATGAGTGTCCCGGCTTTTTCGCCCTGGACGATTTTTTTGATCGTGCCTTTTTTCATGAGGTTACAGACGATAATGTCTATATTGTTCTGCTGGCATTGGGCAATCGCCGAACGATCCATGATTTTAAGATCAGCCTCTAAGACGTCGTTAAAGGTTAATTGGTCGTAGAATTTAGCGCCTGGATTTTTGACCGGGTCGGCTGAATAGACGCCGTCGACTTTGGTTGCTTTGATAATGACATTGGCGTCAATTTCAGAGGCCCTCAGGGAGGCACATGTATCGGTGGTGAAGAACGGGTTTCCGGTTCCCCCCGCCAGGATAATGACACGGCCCTGGTCGAGATGCCTGATGGCATTTCGGCGATTGAACCGCTCGCAAACGGCATTCATCTCAACGGCACAAAGGACGCGGGTAGGGATCTTATTTGTTTCCAGAACATCCTGGAGAGCCAGAGAATTTATGACGGTCGCCAGCATGCCCATCTGGTCCGCTGTTGCGCGATTCATTTCCATTTTTTTACACAATTCGGAACCGCGAATGAGATTGCCTGCTCCGACGACCACCGCAACCTGTACGTTGAGCGAATGGAGTTCAGCGATCTGGTCGGTAACGATTTTAATGTCATCACCCGAGAGACCAAAGCCGCCCGTGCCGCTAAGGCCTTCGCCGCTGACTTTTAAAAGTATTCTTTTGTAATGAGGCGTTGTCATATTATATTGAATCCAGGGCACATGCAAGATGGCCGTTGTACGAAAAAACGACAAAAAATCAGCCACAATGAGCACTGAGAACACAGAATGATAAGTTTCATGCGGTTTATTGCATGTCTGTGGTCCTGTGTCCGCTGTGGCTAATCGATGATTAAGCGTTGTTTCAGGATAAACCGGAATAGCCCCGGCATGTATTTTCAGTTCTTAGCCGATCTGTAGGCGAATAAAGCGTTTGACGGTGAGTTTGCCACCGACTTCTTTGCCCACTTCTTCGACCAGTTCGGTAATGGTCTTTTTATCGTCTTTTACAAACGGCTGTTCGAGCAGTGCGATTTGTTTGAGCCACTTATCGATTTTGCCATTGACGATATTGTCAATGATGTTTTCCGGTTTGCCTTTAACCTGTTCTTTTGCAATTTCTCTTTCTTTGGCAATCAATTCAGGGTCAACATCATCCCGTGATAGTGCATCTGGGTTAACCGCAGTGATATGCATCGCCAGGTCACTGGCAAGCGTCTTAATGGCATCACTTGAGGCGGCCTGGTCATTTTCGGCATCAATCTGGAGCAACGTGGCGATTTTGCCATTAAAGTGAACATAACAGTAAAGTAAGCCGGGGCCGTCAAGTTCATAGCGGGCAAACTGGCCTAAGGTGGTTTTTTCACCGGTCTGGCTGATGATATCATTGATCGCTTCGGTAATAGGCCGACCATCCGAAGCGGGCAATGTACCCAGTGCTTCAATATCGGCAGGGATGGCATCTGCGTTGAACAGGCCATCGGCCATGTTTTGAACAACCGCTTTAAAATTGTCATTCTTGGAGGTGAAGTCCGTTTCGCAACAGAGTGACACGACAATGGCTTTTTTGCCGTCGTCTGATATCTTGCTGAGGATACATCCTTCGTTCGTATCGCGTCCGCCACGTTTCTCCATGACGGCCATGCCTTTTTTCCTCAGAAGCTCAATGGCTTTTTCGACATCGCCTTCTGTTTCGACCAGGCATCTTTTACAATCCATCATGGATTGGCCTGTTTTTTCACGTAATTCTTTAACTAATGCGGCTGAAATAGCGGCCATAGAATTAGACTCCTTGCTATTGATAATGCGTATTACTTCTATCAGTAAACGCGGATAATGATCATGATGAGTGTCCGGGTCAAAAAGTACTTTATCGAATTTTAAATTTTCCCTTGCGGTGCGGAAAACAGTTTTCAAAAGGACTTATGACGCTGGCGTCAATTATTGTTCTGGCGTTTCTTTGGGCGGCGAGACGGCGGGTGCCTGCTCTGCCTGTTCGGCAACGGGTGTCGTCGGAGCGGCCGGCTCGGCTACCGGGGCGGTCATTGTTTCTGCAACTTGCGAAAGAGATTCGCGTCGCGCACTGCCCTTGCTGCGAGATTTTTCTTCTGTAGCGGCTTTTTCTTTATAACAGGCTTTCCCTTCCAAAATGGAGTCGGCCATTTGTGATAAAATAATTTCAATGCCCCGCATGGCGTCATCGTTGCCAGGAATCGGTATGTCGATCAGGTCGGGATTGGAATCGGTATCCAGCAGGCAGATGGTTGGGATATTAAGCTTGCGTGCTTCAGCAACCGCCAGATGTTCCCGCTGCGCGTCAATGATCACCAGGGCGCCGGGCATTTTTTCCATGTCCCGTATGCCTTCGAGATTTCGTTTGATCTTACGTAATTCCCGTTTGAGCGTTGATTCCATTTTTTTGCTCTGAGCGGCTAACAGGCCCTTTTCTTCCATTTCTTCCAGTTCGTCCAGTCTTCCCAGACGTTTTCGGATCGTGGAGAAATTGGTCAAGGTTCCACCCAGCCAACGTTCGCAGACGTAGGACATGCCAGCGCGTGCTGATTGCTCGACGATGGGATTACGCGCCTGGCGTTTGGTGCCAACGAATAATACATCTTTTCCTGAGGCGACCAAGCTGGCCAGAAACTTTTTGGCCCGTGCTATCCCCTTAACGGTTTCTTTGATATTAACAATATGGATAGAGTTTCGGGAACAAAAAATATAAGGCTTCATTTTCGGGTTCCAACGACCCGTTCGGTGTCCAAAATGAATGCCCGCATCAACCAGAGCACGGACGGTAGTGTTATCCAAGGCGTACCTCCACTAATTAAAAAAGTTTAATTTTATCATAACAATATTTATAATACTCACTTACAGACACTGTGCCTGCATAGAGACGGTATCTCCAGTAAGCCCCCCACGATATACATCTATCCGGAGTGTGTCAAGCTAAAAAGATGGAGAAATATCTGATTAATTAAGGCGGTGGTGTCCTGAGCCTTCTTGAAGCCCGTTTTTGGTATTTTAAGGCTGATTTGAGCAATTAAAACCGATAATTGATGTGGGGTAATTTTAAAAAATATTTCAAATATACCGTGATATCAGGTGATATATCCCGGTTGAGGGGGTCTGTTTTTCTGGAATTCCAACGCGGAGAATGGTAGGTCCAGTCGTTTATCGTTTTATCGCCGTTTTATTTCAACGGTGACGCGTCGTTTATTTTAGTTTGGGCCGGTCTGAATGTTGAAGTTGTTTTGAGGGGTGGCCGTATCTTTTCCGATTTTGAAGGGTTTGATGCTTGTGGCGGCGAACAGGCCAAAGACTTCATGGCTGTCATAATTGACATCTCCGAATTTGACCTGGCCAATAGAACCAAAGTCCGCGTAGTAGGGTTTGTCATATGGCGAGTCAAATGTCAGGGGAACCTCCGGGAGTGTCCCGGCGAGCAGGTAACTGGAGGCGAACAGACCGGAGACCGAGACCGAGCCGATGTTACCGCCGGGGCAGAGGTCGTCGCTGCTAAATTGCCAGTCGCTGCCAAGGTCATAACCCGCCATGATGCATGAATCGACCATGTTGCCCTTCAGGGTGACCTTGCTGATGTCCTGGCCGGCAGAGAGCGTGGCGGTCATATTGGCGGCGGCAACGCTTTTGATACTGTCTTTAACACGAATCGTACCGGATAAATCCCCTCGGGTACTGATGGTACCGAGAGCTCCTTCAATGGATGTTACGGTGTTGATATCACCGGTGGCTTTAAGGGACTTGACGTCGCCGGCGGTGGTCATGAGAATCATGTTGAGAATGTCGCCTTTGGTAGCCATTGAGCCAACGGACTGGGCGTAAATGAACAGACCGTCAATTTGCGGGGCTGAAATTTTTCCGACGCTTCCGAATGAGATAATATCGCCAGTGAGTGAGCCGCTTTTGCTGGCAACGGATTTGATGGACCCGGAGGCATAGAGTTCGCCTGTGATATCGCCACCGGCACTGACCGAGGTAATATCCCCATCGACAGCATAAACGTCCACATCGCAGCTATTTTGTTTGATGGTCAATTTGTTTATCGCGACGCAATCAATTTCACCCGAACGATATTCGTTGGCTGAAATGGATTTGATCGTGTCTTCGATCGTGAATGTGACATTATCGCCAATGTTTCCGGCTTTCAGGCTGAATCCTTTACCGGCTGTGTTGCTGCTGATCGAAACATTATCGTCAATATCACCCCATTTCATTGTGCTGATCGTTCCGGTGGCATCGACATTACCCGCCAGGATCATCCCTTTGCCCGAAAGTGATTTTATATCGCCCGCCAGGATACTCCCCATTGTCGCTTCATTATCACTGCCTCCTTTGGCACTTAAATTCAGGGAGGCCGCCTCCGTGCCCTCCAGGGTAATCGTTTGCAGGAACAGGTTGTCGCCCAGTACGGTTACTGATTTTGTGCCGGTGGTCGTGATATTCTCGCCGGCGAATTGCAGGGTTCCGCTATCGCCTTTCACACTTACCGAGACGACAGTGCCATCGGCATCGGTATAGCTGACCTTGGCGGCCTGGCCGGTGCCGATCAGTACGCTGGTTGTTGCTGCGGTTTCCGGGATGATAATCGGTTGATCGTAATAGACCGCCACGGGAATGTTGCTATCATCTCTGATCATCCCGTAAACGTAATAGTTTCCGGCCGCGACGGTTGAGGTATCCCAACTGTACTGCCCGTCACCTTCCTCCTGGCCAATCAGAATGCCATCGCCGTTACTGCTGTCGGTGTCATAGTAAAAGGCGATTTGATAATTGGACAGATCTGAATCACTGGAATAATCAATCGCGGCGGTCTGGCTATAGGAATTGACCGCGATGCTGTCGATCGCAAATTCCGGCAGGGCGGTATCTTGATAGCCGTCAAAGGCCAGGTTTTCCAGGGGTTGATCGGACTCGACTGTTAATATCCATGAGCCATTATCGGGCTGGTCAATGAAAAGTACGGTATTATGGTCATTGGACAATTCCGGTACGATGGCGATGAAATCGCTCTTGGCAATGGCCGTCTGGTCATAGACGGTGCCGTCCGGAGCGGTTAGAAGAATGTTGCCCGTGGCACTATTATCCCATTGGGCATTGATGAGCATCCATTCCTGGTCGTCCTGGGCATCGTATGTTTCAGAGACACGGTATGTGGCGTTGTCGGTGGCGTAGTTCATTGCCGATTGCGTGGTGGCTATGGGGTTGCTTTGGGCGGTATCCAGCCCGGCCTGAAGTCGGGCGACTGTCTTGCCACCCAGGAACGAATAGCTGCCGTCGAAATTCACTTTCAGACCCGCGGTGAAGAGTCGTGTTTTGCCAAAAACCGAAATACTTAGCCGGCCCCACCCGGCCACAAAATCATTGGAATAGGTGTCGTCATTGAGATAGGTCAGCATACTATTGGCACCAACGATCTGTCGGCCGCCCCAAATGGGTATGACGCTGGGAAGGGTAACCACGCCCTGGCCGGAAATGTTAATATTCATTTTTTTGTCGGCGTTCATTGTCCCAGTGATCGTAACGAGATTACTCAGGGCCTTGATACTGCATTGGGCGGTAAGGGTTTCTTTGTCCCAGTTCAGGTTCGATACCGCGGTGCCTTCGGCAAGGCTGCCGATCACTTTAACGGTTCCGGTACCTGTCAGGTCGGAGACGGTAAAACCACCTTCCAGACCGAATTCCGCCAGACTGCCTTCCAGATCGCCTCCGGCCCAATTGGGCAGGTTGATGGAGACTTTGGGGCCGGCGGTGAATCCCAACCCGCCGCCGAACGCGATTTTCGTGGCGTCCGGGTCCGCGATATTATTGACATTGCCGGTGATACTCTGTAAAAAGGCGCCGGTCGCGCCGATGGGAACATTCAAGTCGCCCACACCCAGTTTGATGTAGTTAAACTCACCATCGACGAATCCCAGTCCGCAGATGATCTCCATACCGGGGGGGACAACGGCAGTGCCATCACCCTGGACCATCATGCCGCCGCCGGTTGTTTGGCGAACTTCCAGCGATGCTTCTTTGACTTCCCAGAGGTCCGGTATGATTACAATTTCGGATACAGACAATTTACCATACCATTGAACCTCGCCATTGGCATTGATCTCGATATAGCCATCGGTGCCCGCGAAAGTATCTGTGGTAAAGTCCGCGGTGGCATTAAAGACGTTGGGCAGGGTGACTTTGCCCCGAAATCGAAGCGAATCGGTTTGGGCTGCCACGCCCACGCTGGCGGAGGTGGCGGCGACGTATTCCACGGACATGCTTTCGGCGGTCATTTCAAAATAGGGCAGTTTGATTTCGGTGTCAGCGATGCTGATCGTGCCGCCGGTAAGGCCAATGCCGCTTTGTGACAGGGTGGCGTATTGGTTGCCCGTGAGGCTCAGCTGGAAGGAATTAAACTCTGTGGGCAGGTTGATGGAACCCTGGAGATTCAGCTGCGAGGCAGTGGCAAAGGCCAGCGAGGTTAACTGGAAATCCAGGCCTGCCATGACGAAGTCATTTGAACCGATTATTTCATTATCGCTAAGGTAGTAGGTTGCCGACTGCCCGATCTTGATTTCCAGATCACCTTCGAAAAGCTGAACGGAGCTTCCGGTGATGGTGCTGGCGAACAGGCCATCGGCGTAAATGCTGTTTTTATCGAAACTCAAAGCGCCGTCGGTAATCGTTACCAGGGGGATGAAGCTGGCCCCGCTCTCAGGCTTGAGCCCGATACTGACGGTTTGGTCACAGGCAAATTCTTCTTCCTGGTCATCCCAGGTAAATTCATCCAGACCGATACTGAATTGCAGGGGTGAGATGTCCGGTATCGTGTTAAAGTTTTCCGTTGAAGAAATATTCGTTATGCCATTATCGTTGGTAAACGACCCGCTCACAAAATTGACAGTGACCGGCCCCACGCTAAAATCACCATCCAGCGTATAGCGGTAAATCTGCTCCTCTTTATCAATCAGTTTCGGTTTGCCTTTGATGGTTACGTTCTCGGCACCTTGGCCGTTCAGGCTGATTTCATCGCCGTTAACCGTTGTCCCCTTGGTATCCGCGAATTGCACATCCAGATATTTTGCGGTGTTAATTTCACTCAGCAAGGCATAATCATCATGAATGCACGACGTTTTCAGCGAGGCTTTCGGGAGGTCGCCCGCATCGTCCATACTGATTCGCGTAAGAACAAACGCCTGGTCCCATGTGTCCTGATACCAGTTTATCCAGGGGTAAACGATGGCCCCGTCATCATCGATCACCATGCCGGACTCTCGTGGTGACCCTATGCCGTTTCCTTGGCCATCATCCAACCCGGTATTCCACTGGATATCACCATTGGCACTGATACAGGTCATGAAAACAAACGAATATCCGGGGTCCTGGCTGATCGCATTGATAAATGGAAAGTCCTCATAGGATGAACTCCAGCCGCTGGCATAGACCGTGCCATCGTCGTCCGCGGTGACCACATAAGCCTGATCGCCCCCGGAACCGGCAATATCGACATTCCATATCAGGCCGCCACTGGAATCAAACTTCTTGACAAACGCATCGTCATTATAATAACCGGTAACCAGAAAACTTCCCTGGGCATCCAGATAGGTGTCCATGACATACCCATTATAGGTTCCCGTAACCGTATGGCCGGTGGGGGTTAAGACCTCCACATCAAAGCTGTAGTAATCCTCCGGGTTGGTCGCTATGACTAATAATTTGCTTTGTGAGACCACTTCGATTTTCTGCAGATTGGAATTGGGCAAATCATAAAGGTCATAGTTAAAACGACTGACTTCCTGAATGCCGCCGGAGGTGCCGATGCTGGCGATACCGAGAAAGCTTTTGCTGTCATTATTAATATATTCCCTGATAAATGCCATTGCATAGGGGCCGCCGGTCACATCCAGATCAATCTGAGAGGGATTGATGGCCAGACTGTACTGTTCATTGCCAGAGTCGTTTTCTTCATAGAGGCCATTCCAGTTCGTCCAGCGGAGACTACCCTCACCGGTGAACTGGGCGGTAAAATTTCCACCAAAATGTGCGTTTTCATAGCCGGGGAAGTCATCGTAAGAGTTGGTGCTGCCCGTGACCCAGATATTTCCGCCGGTATCAATATCGATATCCGTAATCCTATCATCGTCGCTGCCGCCCAGGTAGGTTATCCAGAGCCCGTCGCCCTTTTGGGAGAATTTCGCGATAAAACCATCATTGTCGCCGCTGTGGCTCTGAATTATTTTGTCGAATCCACCTTTATCAACCGTGCCGCTGTAGTTGCTGGCATACCCTGCGACGAAAATATTATTAGCCGAATCAACGGTTACGCCACTTACGGTGAACCCCGAAGTGTTCTGGCTCATCTTGACATACTCCAGCATGTCAAGATGCGGCAGGGAAATCGTACTGGCCTCTGCACTGTTTTGCATCGGATCATTCACAAGGGGGTCAGCCATTGCCATTGCCAGTTCGGAACCCGCTAATGACAGGGCACCATCCAGCATTACCCGGGGTTCCAGAGATTCCAGGCTCAGGAGTGTCTTGTGGAGGTGGGTATGCTGGGGGCGTTTAAATCTGGCCATTGATATCAATCCTTAATGTTGGTTTCAATATTCATATATTCATGGATTCGGATGGAAGTTTTTCTCCAGTCTGATTCATCATATCGGTTTTATTTTATGGCGTACTTTTGTACTTTTTTATGGTGAACGATTTATCGAGAAGGCATTGCGGGTTTTTTAGAATGCCATTCTGATGACTTGACCGACTTTCGAGGGGATAGTTGAAAGGGTTAATTAAAGTCCTGCTTCATTCGGAATTGGAATACCAAGAAAAATAAAAGCCAATTGCTCGCGACATGAGCTTTAGGCGCAATTTTTAATAATATCCTATACTCACGCCATATAACGATATCGAATGGATAAGGTTTATTAATAAGGGAGGGGAAGAGGGCAGCGTCCTATGTATTTGAAGTCCTTTTTCCGTGCCTTAAAGGCGATTGGGCGAGGCAAAACGATTTTTTTTGATGTGGGAGTTGGATAGGGAAAGGGCAGGTTTTGAGTGTAAAACCTGCCCTTTTTGTTTTTTAGTGATCCAGGAAAAGAGGGCACGGCATCCCATGGCCCTGCTTTTTTATGTGGATATGGTTGACGCGAGGGTCAGGGCTAGATGGTGTGGATGGGTAATCCGGTCCATATTTCTGCCGCTTCGCCCACGGCTTCGGCGAAGGTGGGGTGTGGGTGGATGGTGTGGGCGAGTTCTTCGACGGTGAGTTCGTTTTTCATGGCCAGGGTGAATTCCTGGATGATGTCAGTGGCGTGCGGGCCGATCACGACGCCGCCGAGTATGCTGCCGAATTGGGGTTCGGCGATGATCTTGACCATGCCGTCTGTCTGGCCGTAGGCCTGGGCCATACCGCTGGCGGCGTAGGGGAATTTGGCGATTTTGGCATCGGGATATTTTTCTTTGGCGTCCTGTTCGGAGAGACCCACGGTGGCGACTTCCGGATGGGTGTAGATGCCGGAGGGGACAATGGTTCGGTCGTCGCTTTCGGCATGGCCAGTGGCGTTATCAGCAGCAATAATACCCATTCGGCTGGCGAGGTGGGCATATTGCATCTTTTCGGCCATGTCGCCGATGGCATAGACATTGGCGATATTGGTCTGGCATTTGTCATTGACTTTGACGATGCCGTCCTGGAGTTCAATGCCGAGTTTTTCCAGGCCGATATTTTCGAGGTTTGGCGTTCGGCCGATGGCGACCAGAACCTTGGCGGCTTTGATTTCTTTGCCGTTTTCCAATTTGGCGATCACGCCGGATTTGGCCGGTTCGATGCTGAGCAGCTTTGTGCCGGTCATGAGGGTTACTTTGCGTTTTTTGAGGCTTTTTGTGATGGCATCGCAAATGTCATTATCGAGGTTGGCGACCAGGCTGTCGAGCATTTCGACCAGGGTAGTGGGGATGCCCAGTTCAGCATAGACGGTGGCGAATTCACAGCCGATGACCCCGCCGCCGAGGATCAAGACGCTTTCGGGGAGGTCTTTGGCGGTGGTGGCCTGGTCGGTGGTCATTAAATCGGCACAATCCCAGGGCAGGAACCCGGGTTTAGCCGGACGAGAGCCGGTAGCCAGGATGATGCTTTTGGCTTTGATCTCCCGGGTCGCGTCTTTGCCTTCCACGCTGATGGTGTCAGGGGCGGTTAATGTCCCTGTGCCCATTATTACATCGACGTTACGTTTTTTCAAAAGAAAGCCAACGCCGTTACTGAGGCCTGAGACGACCTTCGCAGTGCGTTTAGTGAAACTGGCCTCATCGATCCTGGGTGCGTCAACGGTAATGCCGAGGTTTTTGGCATGTGAGATTTCCCAGAAGAGTTCACTGGTATGCAACATGGCCTTGGTCGGGATGCAGCCCACGTTCAGGCAGGTTCCACCGATTTTATCCTTTTCGATAATACAAACCTTTGCTCCGCGTAATGCCGCTCGTAACGCCGCTACATACCCACCCGGTCCACTGCCTAAAACTGCTACATCGTACATATTATTTATTGCCTTTCGTTCGATTTTATTTGATATTTGAGACGTTGTATGTCTACTTTGCTATAATTATTTCGATTCCGTTGTCAGTCAGGATCTTACTTTCTTTGTCGGGTAGTTTTTTTTCTGTGATCAAGATATCAATTTCATCGGATTTAAATGTGTGATTTAATGCGGGCCGATTGATTTTGCTGGAATCCAGTAGCAGGATCACTTTGCTGGACCGTTTTGATATTAAACGCTTGATATTTCGGTTGAACACGGCGTTTTCGTAGGTGCCTTCATTGGGCACCAGACCGGTACAGGAGAAAAAAGCTTTATTGATATAGAGGGTGTTGGCATGGCTGACCGATTCGAAATCGGTAAAGGAGTACGTTTCTCGATCAAATATGCCGCCCAGTCCCATGACCCGAACGTTATTCGCCTGAGCGAGCTCCATGACAATGAGTACTGAATTAGTGACAACGGTAATATTCAGGTCTGCCTGAGCGATGCTGCGGGCCAGGCATGAGACTGTACTGGAACCGTCGAGGAATATCGAATCGCCGCTTTGGAGGAAATCCATCGCGTTTCTGGCGATAATTTCCTTGTGCTTGTAGTTGGTCTGCATGCGATTGGGCAGGCCCGCCTCTCGGAACTGATCGGGCGTTTCAATCCGCTGGGCACCGCCTTTAATCCGGGCGATCAGACGGGATTTGGCCAGATAATCAACATCACGCCGGATCGTAAATGGTGAAACGTTAAACATGCCTGCCAGGTCGGCAAATGATGCGAGTCCCACGTTTTGAACATATTCCACGATTTTCTGTTGTCTATCTCGCATTATCTACTCTGTCTCTTAATATAAGATGATGGCGATAACGCCTGAAAACGTCATTTTTGACGCCAGCGTCATGAGTTTCTGGAGCATTGATGCCGTTGTCAAAATGTTTGTGATCCGGACGGCTTATGTAGTCATTTTAATTATTTTTAGCATAATAATGTAACGAATATGCAAATTATTGCAAAAAATGTGCACCTTGTCAAGGTTTTTTTGAACATATCGAGTATATTTGGCGCCAGCGTCATCCGTATTTTTGGTGCACATTTTTGGCATCTTAAAGGTGGTTTTGAATGCGATATTGGTTTTTGACACGGCCATTACTCCAACGTGTATTTTTCTTTTCCGCTCGGTCATTTGTTGGGGTCAGGTTATGATAAGTTATTATATTACAGGACATTATGGGATATTTCTTCAGGTATTTATTTAGGGTGCTGGCGTTTCGCTCAAATTTTAAAAAGTTAGTCAAATTGAAGTTTCTTTTAACTTGAAACTCAGTATAATGTGGGTTATACAAATGATTGACGCCGCGTCATATATTTTGGCACCTTATTTCCGCATCTCAAAGGATGAATTTAACCAAGGAAATCGACTTTTGACGTGGGACTCGTAATTAACCAGTTTTATGGAGCACAAAAATATGTTACGAATAGGAATTTTGGGAATGGGCTTTATGGGTCGGATGCACTATCGTTGCTGGGATGAACTTGACGGATGTGAAGTCGTGGCCGTTTGTGATGCGGATTCTGAGGTCCCCGCTAAGGCTGGCCAGGCCGAAGGCAACATTGATGGGGCGGAAAAGCCGATCAATTTTGATCTGATCAATTTTTATACTGATTTTGATCAGATGCTCTCGACGGAAAAACTGGATGCGGTTTCTATTACTTTACCGACCTGGCTTCATGCGGAATTTACTAAGAAGGCCCTGAAGGCCGGCGTTCATGTTCTGTGCGAGAAGCCGATGGCTTTAAATCTTCAACAGTGCCAGGATATGATCGAGGCGGCGAGGTCCTCTGGTAAAATTCTGCAGATCGGCCACTGCATTCGATTTTGGCCTGAATATGCAAAAACAAAGGAAATTATCAGTAGCGGTCAATATGGTTCGGTGGTTTCTGCCACTTTTCAACGGTTGGGAACTGCTCCGTCCTGGGGGGAGGGTAACTGGTTTGGCGATGAATCCCGCAGTGGGGGGGTAACGATGGACCTCCATATTCATGATACGGATTATGTTCAATATATTTTGGGGATGCCCCATGCGGTCAACAGTTTTGGCGCCAAAGACCCCTCTGGTAAGAACATTGTCCATATGACGACGCGTTATGATTATGATGATGATGTACTGGTCACCGCCGAAGGTAGCTGGGCGATGGCGCCATCGTATGGTTTTAAAATGAGCTTTAATATTGTCTTGGAAGAGGCAACGATCGTTTATGATTGCACGAGTGATCCTGTTTTCAAAATATGCCCTGTCAAGGGGGACCCTCTCATGCCTGAGGTTGCTTCAGGGGATGGCTATTCTTGCCAGGTCGCTCATTTTGCCGGCCTGATTGGCGGTAAGAAACTTCCGGAAGTGATTTCGATGAACGATTCAATGGACGCTATCAAGATCTCCCTGGCGGAGATCGAATCGATCAAGAAAAATCAACCTGTAACTATATAAACCGCAACGCCATAACGTTGCCTGTAAAAGGAAAAAATAAATGAAGATGAAAAAATGTAATATTGGGGTCTGCAGTTGGTCGTTACAGTCCGGCATTGAAGAGGTCTCCAGTGCTATGGAAAAACTCAAAATTGACCATGTTCATCTGGCGGTACGTCAGGGGATTGACGATCCGGCTTATGTCAACTTCGCCCGGGATAACAACTGGACGATCAGTTGTGCCATGCTTGATTTTCCCCGGGAAGATTATTCGTCATTGGAGACGATCAAGGTTAGCGGAGGGATCGTCCCTGATGAGCATTGGGCGGAAAATCAGGCCTTATTTGTCGGGGCGGCTAAAATAACCCGTGAGCTGAAGGTGCCGTTCATTTCAATGCACGCCGGTTTTATTGATCATCATGATGTCAAGGGATATAAACGGTTTATTGAGCGTCTGACCTTCCTGGCGGATTGTGCCGCCGAGAATGGTATTCTGTTACTGCTGGAGACCGGTCAGGAATCAGCCGATGATCTTAAACATTTCCTTGAAGAGCTCGATCATCCGGCGGTAGCGATTAATTTTGACCCGGCGAATATGGTTCTTTATAATAAGGGGAATCCCATTGAGGCATTGAAAACCCTCGCTCCCTGGATTAAGCATGTTCACATTAAAGATGCCAACCTGACAGAGACGGCGGGCACCTGGGGGACTGAAGTTCCCTGGGGAGACGGGCAGGTCAATAGCGACCTGTTTTTGGTCGCTTTGGAAGAAATCGGCTATGACGGCACGCTGGCAATTGAACGTGAAGCGGGCGACAACCGGTTTAATGATATTGCGCTTGCCGTTGAGCGATTAAGCAGTTATTGACGATGCTTGACTCCTGCGTCAAGTCTTATTGAAAATCTATACGATATGATAGGATATAGAGATGAAAACGAATAATATTTCCCGACGAAGTTTTATAAAAAGCACCCTGATCGCCGCACCGGCCTTTAGTATCATACCACGTCATGTTCTGGGCGGCGATGGTTTTACGCCGCCCAGCGATAAATTGACCAAGGCCGTTATTGGTGTGGGCAGCATGGGCCGGGGCCATCTTGGTATGAAGGATGCCTTGTTGACCGCGGTGTGTGATGTGGACGAAAAGCACCTGGCGGAAGCGGTTAAGATCGGCAACCGGATCCGGGGTGGTGATCATGTTAAAGCGTATAAAGATTACCGTGAAGTTCTGGATCGCTCCGATATTGATATTGTGCATATTCCAACGCCGCCGCACTGGCATGCTTTGATCTCAATTGCCGCTGCCGAGGCGGGTAAGGATATCTGGTGTGAAAAGCCCATGGCTCGCACGATTGGCGAAGGCAAGAAAGTGGTTGAAGCCGTACAGCGTAATGGTCGAATATTCCGGCTGAATACCTGGTTCCGTTTCCAGGGGGGGTTCTACGGAATGAACACGACGGTCAAGCCGATAAAGAAACTGGTGGAAAGTGGAATGCTGGGCTGGCCGTTGAAGGTGACGGTCAATTCTCATACGGGCTTTGATTGGAAAATTGGGATGTGGAGTGGTAAAACCAATTTGACGCCCCAGGTTGTCCCTGCGCACCTGGACTATGATTTCTGGCTCGGACCCGCCCCTTACAAGCCATACAATTCTCATCGTGTTCACCAGACCTTCCGGGGCTATTGGGATTACGATGGTGGCGGACTGGGTGATATGGGTCAGCATTATCTTGATCCAGTCCAATATCTTCTGAACAAGGATGATACCAGTCCGGTTGAGATCGAGGCCGATACCCCGCAGCAGCATCCTGATGCCGTTTCCTCCTGGCGACGTATTCGGATGAAATATGCCGATGGGTGTGAGCTTATCCTGGACGGTGAAAATAAAGACAAAGATGCGGCCTTTATCGAAGGGCCCGGTGGTAAGCTGTTTAAAGGGTTCAAATCGGATATTCCCAACTTGAAGGCCAAGCTGGACGCTTTTCCTGACCCGGCCCCTCAGGTCACCGATTTTACCCAGGCGGTTTTAAACCGGCAGAAATTTGCCCTGAATGAAGAGAACGGCCATCGGTCCTGTACGATCATCAACCTGGGTAAGATCGCGATCCAATTGCGACGTCCTCTTCGCTTTGACCCTGTGGCCCAGCGTTTTATTAATGATGACCAGGCCAACCGTTTAATTGACCAACCCATGCGAACCCCGTGGCAACTATAGGGGACATAGTCACCGTACTGGACGCCAGCGTCTTTCCCGGCGCGCCGGGATTGGATGCTCGTTTACCGCATCTTAAAACCTGACCTGTCTTTGACGGGTCGATTTATGACGCGGGAGTCATACTCTAATACTATTTCGATTTCTGGAGATTCGAATTGATGAAAAAGTCATATAATTTTCTAATTGTCATAAATGCTGTGCTGTTACTGGCGGCCTTTTCAATGAATGTACATGCCCAAGGCCGTCCTGCCGATTTGATCGAGGGGTTTCCGGCGAAGACCGTTTCGCAGGAAAATTCCCTGTCGGCTAACATTATCAAGCAGGGGTCACCGGCCATAGCGTCGCTATGCCAGATGCTCCAGCCGCCACAAACGGGTGGCGATGTTAAGGTTCGCTATGCGATTGGCAGTTTGACGCAATATGCGGGCCGCCCTGGTGCCAGTGCGGACCGAAAGGTTGTTGTTGAGGCGTATCTCAAAGTTTTAAGTTCGGATATCGATAAACAAGTCAAATTTTTTCTGATCAAAGAGCTTCAGTGGATCGGCAAGGAAGAATCCATTAAGCCGTTAAGTGTGTATCTGACAGATGGTCAGTTGTGTAAACCTGCCGCCAGGACTTTGGAGGCTATCGGTGGGGCCGGCGTTGAATCGTCGTTGATCAATACTCTTTCTACCCGGGAAGACATCTCCGATGAATCCCGGATGGCCATTATTCATGTTCTGGGTAATCTGCGATCAGAAAAGGCGGCCAAACTGATCCGGGTCTATGCTGACAGTAAAGAGATAAAACTGAAACAGACCGCACAGGCGGCCCTGGCTAATATTGGTGATCTGGCGGCCCAGAGTATTCTGGCTGAGGCCTCTGGCGTGGGGACCCCTTATGCAAAAGCTAAAGCGACCTCTAACTATTTATTGTTTGTTAAACGGTTGGCTCAGAAGGGGGATAAAGATAAGGCGGCTGCAATTTGCCGTGAATTGATCAAAACCCGAAATACGGTTGAAGATAAAAACATTCCCTGTGAGGCTTTGAGTATTCTGGCAGATGTTGAAGGTCGGGAGTCTCTGCCCGATATGCTGGCGGCGATGGACACGCCCAATGATCAGTTCCATGCTGTGGCCCTGAGACTCACCGGCCAGGTCGCTGGTTCGGATGTTACCTCGCAGTGGGTCAATAAGATCCAAACGGTGGCCCCGGATGCGCAGGTTAAAATTATCGCCATGCTGGGACAGCGTAAAGACAAGACCGCCCAGGCGGGATTGATAAATCTGATGAAATCCAGTAAGGAAAAAAATGTTCGCTTTGCATCTTATGCCGCCCTCGGTGACCTGATTGGCCCGATGAGCATCGGTCTTTTGATCGATGCCCTTAAAGCGGACCAGGAAGATGAAGTGAATGTTATCATGAATGTATTGAAGCAGCTTCCAGGCGAGCCGGTGAATGAAATGGCTGCCGTTAAGTTCTCCAATCTTTCAACTGCCGGCCAAATCGCCATTATCAACCTGTTTGACGAGCGTGGGGCGACTGGCCAGAAAGCCCTGGTATTGACGTGTGCCGGCTCAAATCCGGAGATGCGTGTGAAGCTTGCCGCTTATAAAGCGATCAAGCGAGTCGCATCATCTGATGATGTAGAACCGGTTCTCGCGATGATGCTCAAAGCGGAGGACTCCAAAGAGCGGTCTGCTGCCAGTAAAGCCGTTGTGAGTCTGGTAGGGGAAATTTCAGATCCGCAAAAACGCGCCCAGTGGCTTCTTAAGGCCTTCGAAAATTCCACGGATGTGAGTGACAAGGTATTACTGATCAGTTTGCTGCCGCAAATTGGCGGTGATGATGCCCTTGCCGTTGTTGTTAAAGCTACGGGCAGTGATAATTCTGACCTTCGCGACACGGCCCTTCGGGCACTGGCCAAATGGCAGGATGTCGCGGCGGCCGATCCCACACTTGAACTGGCCTCGTCAGTGAAAGAATTGAAATATCACGTTTTGTTAATGCGAAATTATTTTCAGATCGTTGCATCCTCCAGCATGTTGGATGTCAATAAACTCAATGGCTATAATAACGCCCTGGAAATTGCACGCCGTCCTGATGAGAAGAACCTGATCCAGCTGAAAAAGAATGAGCTGTTGGCGACCTTTAACCGTCCGCCTGCGGGGTTTGTTGCCCTGTTCAATGGCAAAGACCTTACCGGTTGGAAGGGATTGCTTTCTCAGCCTAACGATAATCCGATCAAGCGGTCGGAGTTGTCGGCGGAGAAACTCGCAGAGGAGCAGGCGAAGGCCAATGAAAATCTGAAGGCTCACTGGTCAGTCCAAGATGGTGTTCTTATGTTTGACGGGCAAGGGTTTAGTTGTGTGACTGAGAAGGATTATAAGAATTTTGAAATGCTGGTCGATTGGAAGATCGTCAATCCTCGCGGCGATAGCGGTATTTATCTTCGTGGGACGCCCCAGATTCAGATCTGGGACCCCGGTCAACATCATATCGGGTCAGGCGGGCTGTATAACAATAAGACGAATTCGAGCAAACCCCTGGTGACTGCCGATAATCCTATCGGTCAGTGGAACACGTTCCGTATTAAAATGATCAACCAGCGGGTGACTGTTCACCTTAACGGCCAGCTGGTCGTCGATAATACCATTCTGGAGAACTTCTGGAATCGTGAGCTGCCTATCTTCCCTTCAGGCCAGATCGAATTGCAATGTCATGGTGACCCGATCCATTTCCGAAATATTTACATTCGCGAGATTATTCATAATACGCTTTCTGAGCAGGAAGAGAAGGACGGTTTTGAATTGCTGTTCAATGGCAAAGACCATACCGGCTGGGTCGGCGACACCAAAGGTTATCCTGTTGTAGATGGAAATTTGTCATGCAAGGGCGGGCGTAATATCTTTACCGACCAGGTGTATGATAATTTTACGCTTCGTTTTGATTTCAAGCTGTTTCCAGGTACGAATAATGGGCTTGGTATCCGCGCTCCGCTGGAGGGCGACGCGGCGTATGTGGGTATGGAGCTTCAAATTCTGGATAATACGGCCAAGCAATATTTCAATAAACTCAAAGATTATCAGTATCATGGTTCTGTTTATGGTGCCAAGGCGGCCAAGCGTGGCTATCTGAAGCCAGTAGGCGAATGGAACCATGAAGAAGTGATCGTTGATGGCAGTCAGATCACAGTGATTTTAAACGGGACGGTGATCACCGAGGCGGATATTGCCAAAGAGCCCACTGCTGAAATGTTCAAATCGCATCCCGGCCTTAAAAATAAAGAGGGGCATATTGGCTTTCTCGGCCATGGGGCACCGATTGAATTTCGTAATATAAAGATTAAGAAACATTGATATCGCCTGGCTTAACGCAGCCATCAAGCTTATCAGTGCTATCGAGTTATTCAAAAAAAAAGAGACGCAATGTATTGCGTCTCTTTTTTTTGTTGGTTGATTATGATGTGCGAAAGGGGTTCTGAGGATTATACGATGTCGTTTTCGCTCTCAGCGTGCATCATTTTTTCGACCCGTCTGCCGTGACGGCCGGATTCGAATTCTGTCATCAGCCAGGTTTCGACTATTCGCGTGATCAGTGGGTCATTGACCAGCATGGCGGGCAGGCATAATACATTCGCATTGTTATGCTTGCGTGACATCTGGGCGGTGAGTTCGTCATGGCATAAAGCGGCCCGGATCCCTTTGATCTTATTAGCCGTGATCGACATGCCAACACCGCTGCCGCAAATCAGGATACCCCGATCGGCTTCATTATTAGCAACCGCTTTAGAGGCGGGAATCGCGTAGTCCGGGTAGTCACAACTTTTGGATTCATTGGTGCCAAAGTCTATAATTTCATGGCCACAACGTTTTAAAACGCTTTTGATCAACTCTTTGGGATCATAGCCTCAGTGGTCTCAGGCAAAGGCTATTTTCATTATCTTGAACTTTTCAGAATAATTATCATCAGTCACAATATTATCTTTCAAAAATTGACGCTAGCGTCATCAGTATTTTTAAGCCCATTTTACGCAAACCGATCCTTTTTTTAGGAAGGAGGGGTTTAAATGCAAAAATTGATTTTTGGCGTGACTATCAATTTTGACGCGCGTGTCAATTTTAATCCATCCGAAGATGTAATTTAATGCATTTTTCGATACTCAATGCACAACGCATATAATTTTCAAAAGGGCTGCCAATCGGGTCTTCTATGTCACCCTCACTTAACAATCGGGTTCTTTTTTTGGCTTCGGGTACCATGTTCAAGACAACCTGGCGGTGCGAGGTTGACATGGTATAAATGTAATCTGCCTGCTTTATCAGCTCCACGGTGAGTGGTTGGGATTTATGGTTGCCAATATCAATTCCCATTTTTTTGCAGGCCAGTATCGCTTCGTTCGTTGCCGGGGCACCATAATATGCCATAGTCCCAGCCGACATGACTTTATACCCTTTTTGCTTGGAGAGGTCAACCTTACAATTTAAAAAATTTGCTATTTTGGACTGTCCAATCCCCTCTGCCATGGGTGATCGGCATGTATTTCCAGTGCAAACAAATAAAATGGTAAGCCCTTTTAGTCGGATTATCGCATTTTCATCAAGAATTCCCGTCCGTAATATTTCAATATCACTCCCCTTGAGTTTGACGACAGTCGAGGGCTTGTTGTATTTGGTGGGCCCGGAATCGATAAGCAGGTCGATTTGGCCGTCAAGTTGCTTTAGTACCTCATCGCCGCAGGTTGGCGGGCGTTGACCTGCCAGATTTGCGCTTGAGGCGATCACGGGATGCTGGACAGATCCTAGTATTTTACGCCCGAGAGGGTCATCCGGCATACGAATTCCTAGTGTATTTTGATAGTACAGGGACCTGTATAATTCTTCGGGTATTTTTTGGTCTATTATCGCTTGCTGTTTTGGATCGAGCTGGAAGACAAGGGTTACAGGGCCTGGGAGGGCCTTGTTGATAAAATGGTCCTCGATAAAGCTTCTGTTGGGCACGTAGATATCCAGGTCGGACTTTCGGCCGATGTGCAGGGTGAATGGTTTTTCGTCCGGGCGTTTTTTTAATTGGTTCAATCGCTCAAGAGAGATTTGATTGTCGGCAAGGGCCCCGACGCCGTAGACGGTTTCTGTTGGAAACGCAACCAGTCCGCCAGCCAGAAAAACCTCCCTGGCTCTGGTTATGGCATGAGAAATCTCACTTTTGGCTTTAATTTGGATAACTTCTGTTTTCATTTTCCGCTATTATGCCGATATTAGTGAAAAAGCCAACAAAAAAATGAGACCCCCATTAATAGTCTTTTATTATCAATGATTTCTTGACCGAAGCGATGGGTTTTCCTAAAATAATATTGTGAAGATAAAAGCCATATTATTTGACCTGGACGGTACGATAACGCGTCCTGTCCTTGATTTCGACCTGATCCGTCGGGAGATCGGTGGTGTTGAAGGACCGATTCTTGAAGCGATGGGCCATATGACTGCCGAGGGGTATCGGCGGGCCGAAGAAATTTTGCTCCGACATGAATTTGTGGCAGCTGAAGATTCGCAGTTAAATCATGGCGTCCATAAGTTGTGGGAGTGGATGCGCTCTCACGATTTAAAAATCGGTCTGGTGACTCGTAATCAGCGGTCGAGTGTTGCCCGGATCTGCGAGTTGCATGACCTGAGCTTTGATGCGATTTTTACCCGAGAAGATGGGCCTGCCAAACCTGACCCATTTGCGGTTCAGAGCGTCTGCGGTCAAATGGCTATTGACCCACATGATACATTGATGGTGGGCGATCATCTGTTTGACCTGGTCTGTGGGAGACGGGCCGGGGCGGGTAGTGTGTTGATCACCACCAACCAGGATCATCGAGATTATCATCATGAAGCGGATTATGTCATTGATTCGCTTACAGAGCTTCCGGCCATTGTTGAGGGAATTGATGAGCAATAGTCTCGGACTATAATAATTGAAATAAAATGTCCTTTTTTTCGTCTTAATATATGACAGACACAAGCCAACTACAGACTCAAGCCAACCTCTTTTGGGAGTTATTATGATTCAATGCAGAGTAACATTAATGCTGACCCTTCTATTTCCTGTGCTATTATTATCTGCCGAGCTGGAGCCCGATTCGTCTGAAGTTTCTCCGGAGATTGATAAGCTGTTGAGCCGTATCGAAAAGGTGGGTCATGACCTTAAAACTTTCCAGGCCGATATGGTCTACAGGCAGGTGAATGGTCTTCAGGATACCACCAATATTCGCAACGGGGAATTGTTCTATAAAGTGACGGATAAAACTGTTTTGTTCCGGGTGCATTTTGCTGACTTTCTGCAGGTTGACCTGGACGATGACTCCTCCAAAGCCAAACCGACCAAATTCGACGAAGATCTCGCTTTTGACGGTATGTGGTTCACCCGGCGAAATGCCAAGACCAAACATCTTTCTCTTGAACAGATGTCGTTGAAACCCAAGGGTAGGGATCAGTATGAACTGGGCAAGACACCCTTTCCCGTGCCATCTTCGCTAAAGAAATCGGATGTCCTTAAGAATTTTACCGTTGAGCTTATTAAGCCTAATCCGAAAGATCCCAAAGGTCTCAAAAATACCGATCATCTCAAACTGGTCCCTAAAAAAGATTCACCCTATAAAAAAGATTTCATTCAGATGAATCTCTGGTTCGACCAAAAGACCTCCATGCTCACCCAGGTTAGTCAGGAAAAAGAAGGCTTGGAAGTTATGACGGTGACCTGGACAAAAGTCAAAATCAATAAGGATATTAGTGATAAAACCTTTATACTTAAAAAAGGATTGACCGGCTGGACGGTGGAAACCAAGCCCTATAAAGAGTAAACCGCCAAGTAGATGGGCAACTTATTGCCCCTGTGCTGTTCTTGGTTATTCTATCCCCCTAAAGACGCGGCATGTCACGTCTCTACGAGAGTGTCTGGCAACCCTTTCCTTATTTAAAGGCCCAGTACATCGAACATGGTATAGTATCCTGCGGGTTTTTTGGAGAGCCATTTGGCAGCGTGCAGTGCGCCGCGTACAAAGGTGTCCCGACTGTGTGCCCGATGGCGTAGTTCGATGGTCTCACCGAGCGCCGAATACATGATGCTATGCTCGCCCACGATATCGCCTGCCCGCACCGCGTGCATGCCGATGGTTTTATCTTCACGCAAGGCTTCTTTACCATCCCGGCCGTTGGTGATGCATTGGGGGAACGGCCAGTCTTTGGCCTCTGCGATATGCCGGCCGAGTTCGAGGGCGGTTCCGCTGGGCGCGTCGCGTTTAAACCGATGGTGATGTTCAATACATTCGATATCGTAATTATCACCCAGGGCCTTTGCCACCTGTCCCACCAGCTTAAAGAGCAAATTAACTCCCAGGGACATATTGGCGCCCAGTAATACCGGGGCGGTTTTGCTGGCCTGTTTTAAAATAGCCACTTCGTCCGGTGACAGTCCTGTGGTCCCCACGACCCAGGGCACATTGTTATCACTGCAATATTTTGCCCGATCAGAAATCTTATCGGGCAGGGCGAAGTCAATAATTACATCCGGTTTGGTGGTTATTGTATCGCTGACCGGTACCGACAGGTCGCCGACACCCGCCAGTACACCGATGTCCTGGCCGACCAGGGTATTCCCGGCCGCTTCAATGGCCCCTGCAATTTCAAAATGACCTGATTCCAAGGCTAATGCAACAATTCGTCGTCCCATTCGGCCACCGGCACCTATAACACATAACTTTAACATTTTATTATTCCTATCGTGTCTTTGTAAATTAATGTCGCAATTTTTCAATAATTGCATCAATATCATTTTCCACTTCGATCGGTTTATTTGAGAACGTCGTTTCTGCCTCGATATGATAGTTCACTGTTACACTGGGGTCTTTGAGTTGATGGCCGGTCAGGATGCAGACGGCCGATTCATTGGTGTCAATAATCCCTTGTTCTCTCAATCGCTTCAAACCCGCCACTGAGGCCGCTGATGCCGGTTCACAACCGAGCCCATGCTTTCCGATAATCGCCTTGGCGTGGAGAATGTCCTCATCGGAAACCTCCCGCACCACGCCATTGCAGACCTCTAACGCTCGCAAGCATTTTTTCAGGTTCACCGGCCGGGATATTTCAATGGCCGTGGCGATTGTTTTTGGTCTGTAGTTTTCAGCATCCAGTTTGGCAAAATACGCGTCTATCGTTTCATTATCAACATCGCCGCCATTGAAGCGAACGCCTATATTCTCATAAAGGTCAAAGAGCGTGTTGGCCCCGGTGGCATTGATAATCGCCAGCCGTGGGATTTTATCGATCAGCCCGAGTTCCTTGAGTTCCATGAATGCCTTGCCAAAGGCACTGCTGTTGCCGAGGTTGCCGCCGGGGACGATAATCCAGTCGGGCACCTGCCAGTTGAGTTTCTCCAGTACGCGGAACATGATGGTCTTTTGGCCTTCCAGCCGGAAGGGGTTCAGCGAGTTCACCAGGTAAAGTTTCTCACGGGCAGCGACCTCTTTGACCTGCCGCATGCAGTCGTCGAAATCTCCTTTGACCTGGATCGTCCGGGCACCGTAGTCCAACGCCTGGCTGAGTTTGCCATAGGCGATTCGTCCGGACCCGATAAAGACCGATCCCTTCATCCCGCAGGAATGGGCGTAGAGTGCCAGGGACGCCGATGTGTTACCGGTTGAGGCACAAATGGCGTGTTTGGCTCCTACCATTTTGGCATGGCTAAAGGCCCCGGTCATGCCGTTATCTTTAAAGGACCCGCTGGGATTCATTCCTTCATATTGCAAATAAACTTTCCCGGCAGCGATGTCTACATAGTTGCCCACCCCGTCATTTTGCTGTAAGAGTGTCTGGCCTTCACCGATGGTGACACAATATTGCTCATCACAAAACGGCAGCAACTCGCGAAACCGCCACACGCCGGAAAAATCCAGCGGATTATTTCGGGTCGCCCAGCGTTTCTCAAACCACGAGAGGCTGTCGGGCACATCAAGCTTATCCCAATTGTAGCGGGCATCCAGGAGGTCCCCGCAGGCGGGGCACGAAAATAAAGCCTGCTCAATGCCAAAAGTTGCCTGGCATTTATTATTTAAACACTGCTGGTAACGCAAGTTATCACTCACTCGAAACATCTCCTTTAGATGGGCTTCGCCCGTGCTGACTGATGTATTTTTCATTTCAAATCGTCGGAATACTTTATTGGACGACAGTTTGCCTTTGGTGATTCTGGCTTTTAATTGACGCGGGGTCAATATGGATCAACTGAAAAATTTATACAAAATAACCATGGAAAATCCAGGCAGAACTTGTGCTGCTTTATCAGGGCCTAACCTCTACGTTGTTGATCGGTCGCTTTTTGGAGAATCTGCTTCTCTTTGCGGGTGAGGCTTTGGATTCCCTGCTGGTGTACTTTAGCAAGGATCCGGTCGATGTCATACTGTAATTCCTGGTCATTCAGTTGTTTACGGTCAATGGCCGAGGCCGTTGATTTGCCCAGCAATGACTGGAAGTAGGGACGTCCCATTACCCAGATAAATCCTGTGGCCATACCGCCGAGGTGACAGAGGTCGCCACCGGCGTTACCTTCGCCGCCAAGTACGCTGAGAAGATAAACAAATGTAAATAGGACGGCCGCAAATCGGATAGGGACCGGGAAGAAAAGCAAAATAACGACAAACTGTGGGAACAGAATTGCACAGGCAACCAGTAATCCCAATACACCGCCAGATGCACCGATCAGAAGACCGCCGCCAAGGAGATTCAACGCACTAGTAATGACAAATAACAGGCCACCAACAAGACCGCAAGTCAGGTAGAAGGTCAGAAATCTTTTAGTACCCCAACTGCGTTCAAGTGCCGGGCCCAGGAAATATAAACCAATCATATTGAATAAAAGAT
>JAIPFO010000004.1 GCA_021736565.1 Phycisphaerae bacterium
AGTAAGGCTGTTCCTCCATGACGAGAATGCCCAGTTCACCACAGGCATCGGAGGCGATCACAGCCGCCATAAGGGTAAAAAGCAGCACGATCCTTGATGGGTTTTGATGCATTTTAATATTTTTTTCACCCTGCCATTGGCCGTTATGCGTTTTTATTTTTTCAAGTCGGCATCGAGTCGCTGACCATCATTGAGAAGACGTTTTCGAAGTTTATTGTAGGGGACCTTTTGGACGCTAATGCTCTCGTCGATCGCCATGCAGGCCGCCGTGGCGGCACTCTGACCGAGGATCATGAATACCGGTTCCATACGGATCGACCCAAATGCGATATGGGTCGAAGAGAGGGCCCATGGAACCAGGAGGTTCTCGCATTCGCTGGCAGCCGGCACAATGGCCCGGTAAGAGATCCCATAGGGTTTGCCGCCGAGGTGAGATTGAATATCGCCCTCGTTTTTCACCATGCCGTTGTGAACGAATCTCTGAACATTGTGAGAATCGAGGGTATACGCGCCCATGCCGACCGAATCATCGACGGGCCGTTTCCGCCGACAGTGATTTTCGGTCATGACGAAATCGGATTTCATTCGCCGGGCTTCGCGGATGTATAGATTGTATGGCCAGTTGTTGTTATCTTTAAATTCATCCTTTGCCAACCCCCAGGTCGCCATGCTATCCCGGATTTTTTTGGGCACGCGAGGATGGTTTTGCAAGGTCCAAACCAGGCCAAGTTGCCAATCACGATGATTGGCGGCAATCGCTTCGCGCTGCTGGTGGTTGAGCGTTGCCCAATTCCAATCAGGGCCGTAGTTCCCTCCGATCAGGTCACAGGAAATTCCACTGGCATTATTGGCATCGGTCTTGCGATTAGGGACCAGCGTCGTTTTGAAGAACCTGTTTTTCTGCCCAACTTCGATGGCACGCAAGAGAATCTCATAATCGGTCGGGTTATAATTCTCAGGTTTTGGGACAGGCGTTCGATTTTCGGGCACATCCGTCAGTACCATCCGGTAGCAGTAGGCCTGAAGGCGATGATCACCCTCGCCGACCTTGCCACCCATATCCGGGTTAACTCCCTTAAGAAGACCGCTGGATGGGTCACCTTTGACGACATATGGATCGATGCCGTTACGTAATTGATTGCCCTGTCTTGGGCCGGTTATCCCATTGCCCGTTTCACTGTATTCGGAGTTCGACTCACGCCCTACCATAAATGAAACACCGGCAGCGGCAAGCAGATCTCCCTCGTAAGAAGCGTCGATGAACATTTTGCCTTTGACGATCGTCTCATCTTCAAGACGAATGACGGTAATACGCGTTGAGGATTTGGAAACCCCCTGTTTAAGGTCAAGCCGGCCTTTGATCACTTTAACACCCGCTTCTTTGACCAGGGCATCGAAAACGGCCTCGGCAACTTTCGGTTCAAAGGTTGAAGCAAGTTCCGTCTTCGGATTGAGTGCTGGAGCACCCTGGCCTTTATTATCAAAGCTGGAACGAGACTGATAATCCCAGGCTGCGTCTTTCTGGTAATGCTGATAGAGACGGTGGTAGAACTCCCGGGAGAGGCCGCCGAGAATTGAGGTATTGCCGATATCGGTCCAGCCAAGTCCGCTGCTGGTCATGCCGCCGAGATGGCCGTATGGAGAAACCAGGATCACCTTTTTACCCATGCGGGCCGATTGAACCGCGGCGGTCACACCACCGGAGGCATCGCCATAGACAACCACGTCCGCTTCGACCACCGTTTTGTTCGCCTGGGTCTCGGGTTTTGTTTTAACCCGTGATTCAGCCAAACCATGACTCGTCAAGAGAAGGGCCGCCATAAGAGAACAAAGTGCCCCTGTTAGCGGTGAGTTTCTGTTCACAATTATTTTCACTTGAATCATCACAGGTCTCATTTCTTTGTTCTTTCACGGCCAATCCTCTTAGCCTCTTCCAGGCTGATCAGCTTGCGGGTTTCGGTGGACTGCTCAATGGCTATGAGAAATTCGTCAACGTTCGCACCGAGGCGGCCGAGGGGGCTTTTGCCGTTTCTCATCGCTTTCAATTGCGGCAGAACCCTCTTGGCGTTGGCGCGGTACCTCACCAGCGTTGCCATGCGGCCATTCTCACCGCTCACACGCCACTTCTGGCCCCATTTATTGGTTTCAATTGTTTTGATGCAAATATCTATGCCGTCGCTTATATTGAGCCTTTCCAGAATATCCAGCCCCATTGCCCGGTCTTTGTCATTGTGATATGTTTCATAGTTTGTATTGTTGCACATAATAACGTCAATGAGCGCATCGGCCATGACATAAATATCTTCCAGCGGAATATTACGGATAAGATTCATCGCGGCGGCCCTGGTGACATGGTGAGGGTGGTCCAGGAACTTCTTAACGGCGGCGTAGAAGAGGTCTTTGTCCAATTCGATCCTGCAGGGGTCTTCGATGATCTTGGAAAGCGTTATGGCAATTTCCTTGTCGAGGTCGCCGCGGGCATCTTCCGGCTTATCTTTAAGCGACTCCTTCAGCAATGCAGGTATGGCCTTCTGCGCGGGCTTGCCGATTGACGACAGTGCATAAACGGCCCGGTTGCGTACCCACAGGTTTTCTTTTGGATTACGAATAACCGCGACCAGGTCGTCCATGGCAGGAGCGGCTTTCTCTTTGAGGGCGGCCAGGCCATGGCATGCGCCAACTTTTCCGTTATAGTTGCCCTTTTTGAGCATGGCCCTGAGCGGTTTAAGGAAATCGCCCTCACGCATGCCAAGATCGTCAGCGGCCTGCCGGCGAACCATGGGCACTGGGTGAGCGAGTAATTTCAATAACGGCTTATCGGTCATGTTCTTGTAATCGATAAGGCCTGCCTTGACGGCAGCTTTAGCCTTTTGGCCCGTCAGCCAGATGGATTCATCGGCCTCTTTTCCAGTGATGTACAATTTTTTTCGCGGGGCCGCATAGAACATCAGGAAGGCAGCGCTGGAACTGAGCCCGGAATAGTTATCCCTGCTACCGCCAAATCGACCGCCCGGCGGTTGATAGACAAATCCGCCGTTCCACCTGCGGGCCAGCGTATGGATCCAACGGTGTTCCTTGAAGAACTCAGCGGAGGTATCGGGGCCTGAGAGGTTAACACCAAGCGGTGTCCAGAATGTGTTAAAGAAGGTCCCGGTATGGCCGACTTCTGTTTTTTTGTGTGCGGCGGCACAAAGACGGGAAAAAAACTGTGCCCGGCTGGTGTCCTTTTTCAACGCAAAGGCGATAGCCGCCGACCCGCATTTTCCGTTATTGGTCAACATGTACTCCAGCGGGTGGTCATGCCCATAAGGGATGGCGCCCTTTTGGGCGAAATAGCCAAAGAAATCGCTTGCCCGGTCGATCGCATAGGTGAGTTCGGGATGCTTAATACCGCATTTGACGGCAAAATTCATCGCCATAAAACAGGTGATACCGGGCTGATTGAGCGCACCATAGCCGGTTAACCGACCATGCGGTTTTCCGTCATTATACTTGTAGTCAGCCATCTTATGACCCCAGTTGCCGCCGATAGATATTCCCCTGGCGATGTTTACCGCGTATTCTTCGATAGCCGGCAGGACGTATTTATCACCGGTAAGCAAATAGTATTCGCTTAGGAGGATAGCGGTATAGGACCAACTCCATGAAACAGAACTTCTGGCTGTCTCGACCGTCAACTTCAACTTCGGATCGGCGATCCCTTTTTTGTAGATGTAATCCTTGACCGCCGCGATGTATTTTTCTTCACCGGTAGCCAGCAGACCAAGGGCGGCGATGTGCAGCCGGTCGGTCTCATTATTTTTGAAGATCACCTCGGCGGTTTGCTTAATGATCGCTTCAGATTTCGGGCAGTTGCAGGGTGCGGTATTGCTGTATGTCCCGATCACCTTTAACTGAAGCTTCACCCACATCCTCTTGCCCGCCGAGCGAACGGTTGCGTCTTCTTTATCCGGCGAGTCAGGTCGCCATCGCAGTAGGCGAAGGATGCCCTTGTTTTTTTCTTTTTCAGCGTCATCAATCGCATCGGCAATGGCCTTGCGGGCATTGGAACTGAAATGCGTCTTACCGGTACCGAGAATGACATCGCCAACTTCGAGCACGCCGTCGGCGGGTGAACCTTTCTCGACTGCTGTGATAAGAATCTGCCTGGCAATATCGTTTGAGAAGAACCCTTCATAGTCGTCAGGGGTCGCGAGCGTTGATATTTTCTGGATCCATCCGCGGGCACCGATCGGCCCCAGGTAATAGGTGTCTTTGGTGTCTTCGAGGATGACCTTTGTCAAATCCTGCAGCGGTTTATTTTCCGGCAGTTTGGATGCCCCTTGACAAACGGTAACGTAAAAGACAGCGATAATCGACAGGGTCAATAAGGAGTTGCAAAAAACAGATTTCTTCATTACGTCTTACCTTTCATCAAATCGGTCATTGCCAACAGAGACAATAAACCAAACAACGAATAGTTTCCACATAAAAAAACATTACTCAAACTTCCCCATCGACGGGTCGGAGTATGTCCTATTCAAAAGGGTCATTCAGGGCCGCTTGTGCCGCTGCGATCCGGTTGGAACTCCCCTGCTTTTTTTGTGTCGTATTTTCTTTTCCTCATAAAATAGATGCCAGCTGGCTAAGTTTTTGAGAGTTTATTTCCCGCGTCTTAAAGACTGATATATCGTTCCAATCTTGACTTTTGGCGTGGCCATCCCAATAGACTCAAACCGGCCGATTCACCGGTTTGAGTCTATTGATAAATTCAATTGGATGGGTTAATGCTTACTTTTCCTGGCAGGTCCCGCAGCATTTCTTAGGACTGACCAGGTCGGCCATGGCCCAACCCATTGCCTCACCGGTATCCATATAGGTCTCGGCATTATTACCGTAGTGACTGTTGGAGGCGCCGCCATGACAGAAAGGATTGGCATAGACAGAAGCCACGTTACCTTTGAACTGGGGGTATTTGCCGGTCTTACCGTCAACCGCGAGTTGGGCCTCAAGTATCTTTGCTTCATTGCCGTTGGCGTCCTTCCTGGTTTGGCCGAGAGTGGCACAGACGAACTTGGCTTTAGGAGCATTAAAATCCTTGCGCAACTGGTTGATCAGCTGGACGAGATTCTGCTCGTATCGGTCGGCATGCGCGTCATTGTAGCGGTCTTTGTCGCCCTGCCAGAAGAAGAAACCCGCGACTTCATATTCCCTGGCACCAGGGTAAGCCTTCTCGAGTTCACTTAGAATCTTTTTGGCGTTGGCAATATCGCCATCGTACTGCATGCCCGCATACCAGCCGATCTTCTTGGGCTCGGTGCCTTTTTCCCATTTGTCCGGGCTTTCTTTGTAGCCGGCATAGACAAATGTTTTGCCGCTCTTGGGATCGGTCGCTTCAAACTGCTTGCTGCCAGGGGGCAGCAGGTCCCAACCCAGGCTGCGGTTGCCGATACAGCTCTTAAGGATCAGTACGGGCGCATCGGTGAGATGGCCCATAACATAACCAATGCCCACCTCCGGGCCGATATTGCCGCCGTTGGACATCACCGTCATCCATCCGGGTTTGTAATGGCGTACCCGCCCTGTGCCGCTGCCCATGACACGCGCATATCGCACGTCTTTCCGCTCGGTCCAGTTGCCGGCGTCATCGACGAGGTACGGATACTTGCCTTTCTTCTTGGTGGCATTTTCGAGACTGCCGTCTTTTGTCTCCGGTCCGATCTTTCCGGCACCGACCATATTGGACTGGCCCAGCAGGATATAGACCTGCACGGGCTTGGTCATATCGGCGGGTTTGCCGTCCGGGTCGGGCAACTTGCGGGCGTTATCCCCATCGGCCATCAGGTTAGAGGTTAACATAAAGACTGCGACAAGCAGAGACAACACGAGATACATCTTTCTTTCTTTCATAATTTCTTTCCTTTCATTAAATAAAAAAATTACTTCAGATTTAAACCAGCGTTCACTGGACCATATCTGGCAGAGCCCGCCTGGAACATCCATCTGCACGGACGGGTCTGCCTGAATCACAAATTCCTATACCATTAATATAATATAGATCATTGGTTTCATTTGCCTCTATTTATTTAACAAGCAGTTCAGTCATAGCCCGGCCAAGATCGACACCTACATCCATATAGGTTCCTGCATTGTGATTGTAGTGATAGCCGGCATCACTTGGAGAGACTTCCCTGGCCCGCCAGTAAGGACGTGCTTCAATCGTCTTGACATTCCCCTTGAACTGGGGGTATTTACCCTTTTCGCCGCTGACAGCCAACTGAGCATTGGCGACAGTAAGCCCGCCCCCACCGAGTTTATTTCCGTCAAACGCGATCGTCGCCAGAACGAACGGGGCATTAGGAACCTTGAACTCTTTGCGAAGGTCTTTAATCAGGTTCACCAGGTTCTTCTCGTAGGTATCGGGATAGCTGATATTATACGGAGGCTTCAGCACATGGTCTGGCGTGCTCTGATCCTTGTGACCCTGCCACCATACAAACCCCGCGACCTCATAGCCCTGCCCCTGGTATGAGGGATAATACTGTTTCATATTATTGAGAACCCTGCCGACATCTTTGATATACGCGTCAAGCTGGTATCCCTGGTACCATTGGTTGGGATGATCTTTCGGCATGATCGTACGGCTTGACGGCGGCATGATATCCCAGCCCAACGCCCTGTTCCCCACAGCCGTCTTGATGACCAGAACTTCCTGGTCAATCGCGTCACCGACCATATAACCAAACCCAAGCTCGGGGCCAATATAATTACGCCTATTGCCAAACCCGGGCTGGAGCCAGCCTTTATGACTGCCCGATGTCACCTGAACACACCATACATCATTCCTGGGCTTCCAATCGCCCTTGGCATCCAGCAGATAAGGATACTTCTTTTCTTTCTTAATATAGTATTCCAGTGTTCCCTTTTCCGTTTCAGGCCCCACATGGCCATAACCCAGTACATTCGACTGTCCCATCATGATAAACACCTTAACCGGCCTGACCCTGCTGGACGATTTGGCATCGGGGTCCGGTAATTGCTGTTTTGGATCGGCGTTGCTCTTCTCGACCGCAGATGCATGGGAAATGCCCAGTATCATCGCTGCCAGCAGGCACATTGCAGTAAATGTTTTTTTTCGTATCACCTTTTGTTTCCTTTTGAATAGACTCCCGTGTCAAATGTTCATTCCCCTATCTTAACGCCGTCGTTAAGGGGCGGGAGGTGAGCATTAAAATATAATTGTACGACACGATGCCGTAATCGCAATAATTTTCTCATCGGTAATTTTATTTGCTAAAATGTCGTTTTTGACATCACAAACGCTAGCATAAGTCTTTTTGAAGCCGGTTTTCCGCATCTTAAAGGTTGATTTGAACGATACAAATCGACTTTTGACGTGAGAGTCATCCCAAAGTCATTTTTCTTGAATCTTTTACCTAATCGATACCTGGGCACTTTTCCAACCCTTCCAGGCATACTTCAATATTGCCGTCCTTGCCGTGGAAGTATTGCAAGGAGCTGGTCGCGGCGATAACATTGGAGTCTTTTTTGAGGTGTTTTTTCATCCTTTTGTCGTGGTAAATCTCATGCGTCCACCAGGTCTTAAAACGGCCTTTATTTTCCCCTTTGTGCCCTTTTTCCGGCGATCTGTGCCCCTGTGTTTCATCACTAATGACAGCCTCATCCGTTCTCCAGTGATGCTTTACCGCATCGTATTCAGGCATATACCAGCCGTTCAGTTTTTCGGGTAAGTAACTTTGCGGTCCCGATTCGGATTGCTCTTTTCGAGTTTTTCCGTTGGCTCGAAGTTATAGTACGCCCATTGCTGCTCACCTTGCTTTGAGCTGCAAGGCCGCTTCCACCCTTCATTCACACCGGCGAGTTCGTTTTCCAGGCTCTTTCGGTGCCATCCAATAATGATCGGAGGATAATGCTTAAGCAGGAAATCCCCCGGCTGATGCTTCTGTTTATCATTCAACTTATCAGCCGCCCCCAACAGCAGATCCAAACTCAGTAGCGAGTCGAGATCGCCCCTCCCAGCGGTTAAGTCAAAAAGGTCTCAAGTTCACTTTGCGGGGCTCACACCCTCACAAGAGATAATGACCCAAATTCAGATATATTGCAGTTTTTCAGCCCCTCTTGATCCCAAAGGCCCAAAAGTCCTCTAAACCTAACGCACCACACCACACCACAAACAGATGACTGAAGCAACATCCATGCTTTCAATAGAAAAAAATTTCGGGGCCATCGTATTGATTGGAAAGATTTGAGATATAAAATTTGACGCCAGCGTCAAAAGTACTTCTGAAGCCTGTTTTCCGCATTGTAAAAAGTGATATGACATACTAAAGTGATCGCGAATGACCATTCCCATTTAGCCGGGATATAAATCTTTACCCTCTAAAGGCTTATGTTATTCGCAATCCGAAAAATGTACTCGGATGAGTATAAAAACGGCCCCTGACGCAGGGGGCATCATTATCGTGTGTTTGGTTTATTTTTCGGTTTTTGCCTTTTCTTTACTTTCATAAAAAACCGGTTTGGCTGGAATGAGATTGTAATTCACATCACGCAGCGCATATTTAATGGCGACCACAGAATAGGCCGTTGCTAAATCCTTGATATTTTCCTGGTAGCGACCATCTGGATTGACCCAGTGTCCGGCCTCATGCTGTAACGATATAATTTTTTTAATGAAATCTTCCCGCCAGTAATGCGTCTTGCCCCGGGCATCTGTGACCGTATCGCCACCGAAGGCCGCCAGGCATTTGGTGGCGGTCATGAGATAATAGTACAGCGACGTTGATCCAAACTTGGGATTCTCATCAACAGTATAATTATTGCAAATCCAGGCGTATGCTTTCTTAACCCGGATATCGTCCTTGTCAACCCCGGCGAACAGCAGACTCTTGAGCCCGGCATAGGTCATGGACCCGTACGAAATGCTCCGTTCGGGCTTGTAATGACCGGTTTCATAGATAAATCCGCCGTCGTTCTTGGCATATTCCATGTCGTTGATGGATTTAATATTCTGGGTCCGGTTCAGAAAGACCTGGGCCTTTCGCCAATGGGCCGCGGGTTCCCCTTTTTTCTTATCCTTTGTGACGTTGGGGCGTTTTAATTTATCCGAAGAGGGCGTCTCATATTCCTCAGCCGCTTTAATGGCGTCCAAGGCCAACTGTGTATTGGATAGATCCGGGCGGTCATCGCCGCCGTAACCAATCCCGCCATAAAACGGATGCTGAGGAGAAATCCCCTCCCCTTCGTCTAATTGGAAATTGATCAGGAACTTCCGGGCATTGTCGATTATCGGCTTATACTCCGCCTTGCCGGCCACAGTAAAGGCCATTAAACATAAGGCCGTTGTATAATTACGATATTGCTCATGATAAATACCGCCATCAGGCTTGACATGTTTCTCCAGAAAACCATATCCTTTCTCGATAACCCCAGCGATTTTTTCATCCGGTTTATATTGGGGCTCCAACATAAAACTGTAAAGCACTAATGCGGTAACCGCCGGGTCATATTTCCAGGACCCATTCGGCTGCTGTGAGTCACAAAAATACTTAAAGGCAATTTCGAGCGAATGACTGCTTTCATTGAGCAACGACAAATCCAGGTGAGACTTCGGCTTGACCTCCGCATTGAAATGGCTATCTGCCGCCTGTGCAATTATCGGCATCACGCCGATGAAAAACATCATAATCATTACATTCATTTTAGTTTTTATCATTTTATTCCTACATTTATGTGACAGGGGTTAAAGGCTGTGATTGTCGCAAGCCTTTTATCGTATTGGGCGACATGCCCAACATCAAAACCCTCAGTTATATTCTAGCACTTTTTTAACATATCCTGACTGATAATTCAAGAAGAAATATCTTCCCTCAAATACGAATCCGAATTTATCTGCGAAAAAATAAGATTACACAGTCAGAAATCAGCATTTCGGGGCAAAAACATCTCAAATGTTCAACAGATCACGAAAGTCAGAAAAACAAGGTGGCAAAATACTTACGTCAAAATTACCACCAGCGGCACAGGTATATTCAATGCCTGCATTCTGCCTCTTAAATGCTGATTTTAAAGGCGAAAATCAACTTTGGGTGCAGAAGTTCAAAAAAACTCTATCAGAGTAGCGATTTCGGGTTAAGTTTGATCTTCTGGCCGGACTTAATTTTCATCTGCAGCGTTTTCCCCTTGTAGCTAACGGTGCAATCTGCCCCGTCACCGCTATAGAAAGTTGCCGCGAGAAGCTTCCCCGCTTTCCAGTCCATATCGACTTCGATGCCACCGCGTGCCCGTAACCCTTTAACCGAACCGGTCGGCCAGGCATCCGGCAGCGCCGGCAACAAAGCAATAGCCCCACTTTGAGACTGCAGCAGCATCTCACAGACACCGGAGGTATAGCCGAAATTGCCATCAATTTGAAACGGTGGATGTGTATCGAACAAGTTATCGTAGATATTACCACGAATCATCTCGATCAGCAGTTTGTGCGCGCGGTTGCCATCATGCAGTCGTGCCCAGATATTGATCTTCCAGGCCTTACTCCAGCCGGTGCCGCCATCGCCTCGTCCATTCATGGTCGTCCTGGCCGCATCGGCAAGCTTCGGCGTTGTCAACGGGGATATCTGACGTCCCGGATGTAAGGCAAAGATGTGCGATATATGCCGATGATGGTCGTTGGGGTCATCGCGATCTTCCATCCATTCCTGCAACTGCCCCCACTTCCCGATCTTCGGACCGACAAGCTTGTCACGCATTGTCATAAGCTTTGTGGCGTACTCTTTATCTATACCTAATTCATTTGCCGCCTCGGTGGTGTTGGTGAACAGGTCCCAGACGATCTGCTGGTCATGTGAAACGCCATCTTCCCTGGGGCCATGTTCCGGTGACCAGCCGTCAGGTACCACCAAACGTCCATCGGGCAGTTCCTTCAAATGATCTTCCCAGTAATAACAAACTTCCTTGAGATAGGGGTAAGCAACGTTTTTGAGGAATTTCTTGTCGCGCCCAAACTCATAATGCTCCCAGAAGTGCCTGGAATACCACGCACTGGCGGGCAAATTCCATTTCCAGCCCATTCCGCCAAACGGATTATGTGAGGTACGGATCGTAAAACCGCGGATGTCCTCACCGAAGGAAAGCTTTGTGCCTTTACGAAACGGTTCAACGGACGCGGTCAGCATGTCAAATAGAGGTCTGTGGCACTCGGCCAGGTTGGCCTGCTCGGCCGGCCAGTAATTCATCTGCAGATTGATATTGCTGTGATAATCGGCATGCCATGGCGCCTTGTTTTTATCGTTCCAAAGCCCCTGCAAATTAGCCGGAAGCGTCCCCGGCCTCGAACACCCGATCAGCAAATATCGCCCATACTGAAATAAAAGCTCAGCAAGGTCCGGGTCGGCCTCCCCCTCTTTTATGGCCTGAAGCCGCTTGTCGATTGGCATGGCACGCTGGGCATCTTCGGTTTTCCCAAGATCGACCGCTACACGGTTGTAAAGCGACTGGTGATCTTTAATATGCCGGGCACGCAGTTTTAAATAATTCTGCTTTTCAGCCGCTTCCACCTGTTTGGCGACAAGCTGATGCGGGTTATCCCCCTTGAACTTTTTGCCATAATCCATAACATAGCTCGTCCCGGCGGCCAGCGTGATCGTCAAACTATGGCAGCCGCTAAAAACCAGCCTATCGTCTTGTTTTTTGAATGTTCCACCTGTAACCGCAACGACCACCTGTGCTTCATACACCATACCATTTTCAAGTGTACCGCTAAAGATCATGCAATTGTCTTTAACAACGGTCTTTTCTTCTCGCCCGCCGTCAAGCGTTATACTGCCGGAGTACATGCCATTTCTGCTTGCTGTCATCTGTGTAACCATCACCTGATCCGGATGACTGCAGAATGTCTCACGCACGAATGTTACGCCCCCCTGCTCATAGGTAACACCCGAGATAGCTGTGCTCAGATTCAGTGTACGACGATAATTCTTCACCTCGCCCTTTCCGTCCAACGCAATATACAAATCCCCAAAGTTCTGGTAATACCCCATGCCCGGGTCGCCATAGCTGCCCTTAAGGTTTTCATCGCCAGTCCACAGGCTGTCAACATTAAACTGAATACGCTCCTTTTCGACGCCGCCAAAGACCATACACCCCAGAGACCCGTTCCCCAAAGGAAACGCTTCTTTCTGCCAGTCCACAGCGGGCTTTTCCAGCATAATAACCTCACCGGCCCGAACCAAACCAAAACTGGATACCGCTACCAAAGCCGCAAAAACAAGAACCCTCTTTACAATATGTTGACATAAAGTTTTCTTAACCATACTATTCGCACCTTTCATACGATTGACGCCAGCGTCATAAGTATTTTTGGAGCCCGATTTCCACATCTTAAAGGGCGATTTTAAAGTCGAAAAAAGACTTTTGACGTGGGCATCACTATTCACACTTTTTCTTTCATACGCTATATTTCACACCTGTTACCCTCTGCACTTTTCAACACGCTGTCAACCGCCATATGCCAATCGGTTCACCCAGTACTTCTGACCTTTCTTCGCCGAAAACTCAATGACGCCCTTTGCAACTTGACGCATCTTAACGACCTTGCCGTCACTTAAGACAACTACAGCAGCATCCGCACGCACCTTGCAAACATGATCATCCCTGGAAAGTATGACCGCCTTGGTCAACTTACCGTCTTTCCATTCAATATCAACTTCAAATCCGCCACGAGCCCGCAGCCCCTTAACCGACCCTGTCGCCCACGCCTTCGGCAGCGCCGGGAGCAAATGGACCTCACCGGCATGGGACTGCATGAGCATCTCGATCGCGCCGGCCGTCATGCCGAAGTTTGCGTCGATCTGGAAGCACCGGCCCGGCCAGCAGCCATTCCAAAGATTGGAAAACACGTTCGCGGAAACTTCCTTGCAATAATAGGAATACGCCGTCTCAGCATCCAGCAGTCTCGCCCAAAGCGATGTCTTCCACGCATTAGCCCAGCCGACCACTGTCCCAAAACCGCGAGCGGTCAGCGACACTTTTGCCGCTTTGGCAAGCTCAGGTGTTTTAGCAACCGATATTTGACGCCCCGGATAAACAGCATACATATGCGAAACATGCCGGTGGTTATCATTCGGATCGTCCTTATCTTCCATCCACTCCTGCAGCTGCCCCCATTTACCGACCTTTGGACCGAGAAGCTTATCCCGCATCGCCGCGAGTTTCTCACGATAATCGCCATCAACACCAAGTTCTTTCGCTGCCTCGATCGTATTAGTGACCAGATCCCAGACGACCTGCTGATCATAGGAACAGCCGTCTTCACGCGGCCCATGCTCCGGCGACCAGCCATCCGGCACCACCAGACGCCCGTCCGGCAATTCCTTTAAATGATCTTCCCAATAATTACAAACTTCCTTTAGATACGGATAAGCAACCTTTTTGAGATAATCCTTATCCTGCCCAAACGCGTAATGTTCCCAGAAGTGCTGCCCATACCACGCACTGGCGGGCAAATTCCACTGCCACCCCATCCCGCCGAACGGATTATGCGACGTACGAATAGTAAACCCGCGTATATCCTTACCAAATGAAAGCTTCGTCCCTTTGCGAAACGGTTCAATAGAAGCGGTCAGCAGATCAAACAAAGGCGTATGACACTCGGCAAGATTCGCCGTCTCAGCAAGCCAGTAGTTCATCTGCAGGTTAATATTGCTGTGATAATCGCCATGCCACGGTATATCTCCACTGGCCCACAAACCCTGCAGGTTTGCCGGAAGCGTTCCCGGCCTTGAACACGCGATCAATAAATATCTGCCATACTGCAGTAAAAGCTCATCCATATCCGGATCGGATACGCCTTTTCGAATCGCCGCAAGCCGCTTATCGACCGGCAAGGCAAGCTGCTCCTTGGAAGTTTTACCCAGATCTACCGAAAGACGGTTATATAGCGATTGATGATCTGCGATATGTTCTTTAAGGAGTTTTGAATAGGACCGCTTTATCGCCCTCTCCGTCAGTCTTGCCACCTTCGCGTGCGGGTGATCGCCTTTCCACTTTTTCGCATAGTCCATAACATAACTTGTCTCAGCGGCCAGTATGATCATCAAACTGTCGCACCGACTGAAAACAAGCGTGTCCTGTTCGGCTTTGACGGTTCCGCCAAGGACTTTGACAACAACCTGTGCCTCGTAATCCATTCCATTGCCGAGGACACCCGTAAAGGTCAGTCTGTCATTCTGGATGATCGTCTTATCTTTGTGTGCACCGAGAAGTTTCATGCTGCCGGAGTATTGCCCCTTTTTGCTTGCAGCCATCAGTGAAACTATGACCTGATCGGGATAACTGCAGAATGTGTCACGCAGGAACGATGTCCCGTCCTGATCATAACGGACATGATTTATTGCCCTGCTCATGTCGAGCGTACGCTTATAATTCGTCGCCTGGCCTTTGGCATCCAGCTCAATATACAGGCTGCCGAAATCCTGAAAGGCTCCCATCTTATCGTATCCGCCCTCGAGGTTTTCGTCTCCCGTCCAGAGGCTGTCGACATTGAACTGGATCCGTTCCTGCTCAACCCCGCCGAAAACCTTACACCCCAAACGGCCGTTCCCGAGCGGAAAAGCCTCCTTCTGCCAGTCGACCGCGGGCTTGTCAATCCAGATAATATCATCCGCTTCAGTAAGCCTCACCCCAAGAAACGAAAAAATAACCGCAAAAGTGAAAATCACCCTAATAATGGCGACAGGGTCAGAAGTATTTTTGATGCCCGTTTTTCGCATTTTAAAAGCTGATTCGACATTGGCAGATCGGTTTTTGACATGGGAATCAATGATACGTTGAATTTGAATTTTCTTGACCAAAACAGCACTCCATGGGGCATTTTATTTATTAATAAGCAACTCCTCAGTAACGTTTCCATTGTGGGGTTTATTGCAGCTATTGTTCCGCTAATACAACAGAACGTCATCACCTTTTTTATATTGACCTGATAGATACCCGGCGATACCTGTTTGAGCTTGAGTTTGAGTTGGCGATTGCCTTTAATACGCACCTGACCCTCTAAGCCCGGTCGCACCTGGCAGGGTCCGTCCAGCTCTGGATCAGCATATTTTATACGATATTCGCCATACCTAATGAAGACTCAAGGCAAGAAGCCGTAAGCCACATTCCATTAGGACCCATATTGCCCTGCGTCTTTTTTCGACCTTAAACAACGTAAGTCCTTAATATATATGTACTTAGTCCTCATATAAATGAAATATACCCCTGCGGATGGGCGTCAGATCAAAAAATGGCCCTGGATACCCCGCACCTCCCTGGAGCCTTGAGGTTCTTTGGATTTTGGCGAATCTATTTTGACGGTTGAGTATTTTTTGAATTTTGGTATAATAATGGACTTTGCTATATGCAATTAGTTTTTACGCATGAGAATTGCGATCATACGGGAGCTTGCCGGGGGCAAGATACGACACAACCATTTATAATAAATAGACTTATATAACAAAAACAATAACAACATTCAACGTATGGGACTTTTTCTGCTGTCGGGGTATTTCCCCCCTGGCCTTATCCTATTCAAGGTGAACCATTGGCAAAATTTGCGATTATTTCCGACCTTCATTCAAACATCGCCGCTTTGACGGCTGTTTTGAACGATATTGACCAGCGTGGTATCAAGGAAATCTTCTGCCTGGGTGATATTGTGGGCTATGGGCCTGACCCTAAAGCGTGCCTGGATATTATCGTCGAAAGACAGATCATCAGTATTATGGGCAACCATGACCATGCGGTTTTTTATGAACCAACAAACTTCAATACCGGGGCCGAGCGGGCCAGTCACTGGACCCGACAGTGCCTGGAAGATGAACCGGACATTAAGAAACGGAACCAGCGATGGTCGTTTCTGGGACGGTTGCCCGTTCGTCTTCAGATGGGCAGCGTTCTAATGGTTCACGGCTCGCCGAGAAAGCCGGTAAATGAATACCTTTTCCCGGACGATATTTACACGAACCCATCGAAGATCGTCTCGGTTTTCGAACGGGTCGAACATCTCTGCTTCGTTGGCCATACGCATGTTCCAGGCGTTTTCCTGGAAGACCCGGATTTTTATGGCACTGACGAGCTTGAAGGTGTTTACCCGATCTGCGATCAGGAAAAAGCGATTATCAATGTCGGCAGCGTGGGCCAGCCACGCGACCAGGACATTCGCTCGAGTTATGTGGTCGTCAGTGACGATAAAGTCGAATTCCTGAGGGTCGAATACGATATAAACGAAACAATAGAAAAAATACTTGCTAATCCCTACATTGATAAATTCGAAGGCGAACGCCTGAGAGATGGCCGATAGAACCCATCAAGGATAATTATGGACTTTGACTACAAACGACTGCTGATTGCTTTTTTACTCTGCATGGCCATTACAACGGGCTGGCAATACTATATGAATGAGCAGCATCCGCCGCAACCGCAGGCCCCGGCCACTCAGAACGGCCAAACGAATCAAAATGACCAGGGCGGCCCAGCGGCAGGACAAATTGATGGTGCCAATACAAATGGACAGCAGACTGGAATTTCATCGGCCTCATCGGCCCGCTGGCATTTGAAGGAATCCCCCCTGGAGCAGCGTGACGCTGTCCTGGGCCATTACGCCAAACAAGACGGCAAGGGCTATAATGCCCAAATCACTATCGACCCGGCGACCGCGTCCGTGCGTGAGGTATTATTAAGCGAACATAAACTGAAGGTTAATGACAAGGAAACGGGCTATCCGCTACTCACTGCGGCGCTGGATGAAAATGGTACGTCCGTGCATTCATTAATGATTGGCCGCTTGAAGGTCAACGGTCAGCAGGAAATTATCAATCTATCGCGGAACTGCTGGACCCTTGAGCCTGGGAATTCGGGAGGTAATTCAGCGGCCTATATCGCAACTGTGCTGGATGGCGAGGATAGAGAAGTTCTTCAGATTCGAAAGATCTATCGCTATCAGCCGAATCAATATGATTTGGATTTCACCGTTGAGTTTATCAATAAGTCCAGCATTCCGTTAAAAGTGGACTCTTTGGAATTCACCGGCCCTACCGGATTGATCCGTGAGGCCCCCCGGGCGGACGTTCGAAATAGCCTGATCGCCTTTACCGAAGATGGCAAATATAATGCTGAAAAACTGACACTTACGGAAATTGAGAATGAATTTGACGTTGAGCGTCTGGAAACACCAGACAACGCGACGCTTCAATGGTTCGGGGCAACTAATAAATATTTTGCCGTCGCGGTTCGACCCGTTCCCAGCCAGGATCATTCGAATATTGACTTTTTCAACCAGAAATACATCACCGTCACAAATCTTCCTATCCCTGATACCGCCCGACAACTGATAAAAACGCCGGGAACCCTGTCTGCCATGATACTACTAACGCCACAGGATCCTATCGCACCGACGGGCACTTTGGCATGCAATTTCAAAGTCTATCTTGGAGCCGCTGACAAACGAATCTTCGATAATCCGGATTATGGGTATGGCGATTTCCATTATGAACACCTACTTTACCAGCAATCGTGCAATACCTGCTCGTTTGACTTTCTTAATGTCGCACTGCTCTGGTTGATGAATGGTGTGTATTTTCTTACTGGCAATTATGGCATCTCCATTATCGTTCTGGTATTGATGGTGCGATTGGTACTTCACCCGATCAGCAAGAAGAGCCAGATAAATATGCAGCAGATGGGTAAACTGGGGCCGAAGATCGAAGAGATCAAAACGAAATACGCCGGCAACAAAGAAGAAATTCAGCGTCAGACAATGGCGGTTTATAAAGACCAGGGGTTCACCCCGATACTGGGCTGCCTGCCGATGTTGCTCCAGATGCCTATCTGGATCGCCCTGTTCACCACCGTCGGTTCAAATGTCGCACTGCGTCACCAGGGGTTATTGCCCGCCAGTTGGCACTGGCTTACCGACCTGTCATCACCCGACAGACTCATCCCCTTTTCATGGTTTGGCCAGACGACACCTCTTGAAATCCCTTTGATCACCAATCTGGTCGGGCCGATTGACGCATTTAACCTTTTGCCTATCTTACTGTGTGTGGCCATGTACTTGCAGACTAAATTCTCGCCGCAGGCCTCCATGGCCAATGCCAATCCCCAGGCCGCTCAGCAACAGAAAATGATGATGTATATGATGCCGGTCATGATGCTGCTGTTCTTCTATAACGCTTCAACGGGGTTGAACCTTTATATTATGTCCAGTACATTTGCGGGGCTTATTGAGCAACATTATATTCGCAAGCACCTGCGGGAGAAACAAGAGGTTGAGGAAAAGAGTACGGTAATGGCGACGTCAAAAATCAGCCAGAAATTTGGCCCTAAAAAGAAAAAACCCAAACCCCCCACCAAGTTCGGATGATCACGCTTGCTTCTCCAAATGATACGATTGTCGCGATAAGCTCTGCCGGGGGGCATGGGGGACGCGGTATAGTTCGTCTCAGCGGCCCGGCAGCATTTGATGCGATTGCGACGGTTTTTACGACGGACAACTTGCAGGGGGCAGTGGATAACGCTCGCTCATTTGAGAAGCTTACTGGTCGATGTTCATTGAAAGGTTCAATCACCTCCCCCGCTACGGTCTATACGTTCCGCTCGGGCCAGAGCTATACCACCGAGGAAATGGTGGAATTACATCTGCCCGGCTCGCCGACACTGCTGCAAATGGTTTTGGGGAAACTACTTGGCCTTGACGATATACGAATGGCCCAGCCAGGTGAGTTCACCGCCAGGGCCTTTTTAAATGGCCGAATTGACCTGACCGAAGCGGAGGCGGTTGCGGAGGTCATCCACGCTCGCAGCGACACCCAGCTCAGGGCCGCCGAGCGGTTGCTTGATGGGCAGCTTCATCAGTTTTGTGCCAGCATCAGCGGACAGCTGAGTGATATCCTGGCGGAAATTGAGGCGGACATTGATTTTAGTGATGGGGATGATGTGGATTTGGTGATCGCAACGCAAGAGAGTATCCATCAACAACTCACATCGGTATTAACCCGGCTCGATGAGCTGCTTAAAAATAGTCGCAACTGGGATGAGATTCACCATTTACCTGTTGTTGTACTGGCGGGCCCGGCTAATGCGGGTAAAAGCTCACTCGCCAACCGACTGCTAGGAATGGACCGCAGTATCGTCAGCCAGATCGCCGGGACAACCAGGGATTTACTGTCAGCCCCGCTGAAACTGACTGACGGCGAGTGCCTGCTGATCGATACCGCCGGCCTTGGCGATGTTGTCGATCCATTGGCAGGTGAAACTCAATCCATCACGCAAAAGGCCATTTCGGGATGCGACCTGCTTATCTGGATCGTGGATGCCAGCAAGCTGAATGGTCAGCCCATCGTTCTTCCGGAGCAGCTTAAACGCCCCGCGAATGTCCTGACCGTTGCGAACAAAGCCGACCTGGTAGAGGTGGATGCCGTATTGAACCTGTCAAATCTGATCATCAGTGCCGTTTCGGGTTATCATATTGACCGGTTATTAGACACCATTAATTGGATACTGCATCGTGAAGCCGCTGCCAATATGACCGCCGATGCGATAGCGCTTACCTCACGACAACAACAGGCACTTACCGAGGGGCGGTCGAGTATTGCCTCCGGGATCGAAACGGTTTCTATGGGCTATCCTCAGCAGGCTGAAATTCTTGCACTAGAAATCCGCGACGCGTTGGATTCCCTGGGAAATATTAGCGGTCAGGTGGTCAATGAAGAAATTTTATCGAAAATATTTCAAAATTTCTGCATTGGGAAATAACCGGCCACATATACCATAAGCCATTGCCAGATAAATACTTATATAAATTATAGCACAACGACACCTCACCATATAAATTATTTGTAAAAAAAATATTTTTTTCTACTTGCCTTAGAGGCAATCGTGATATATAGTATTAGCGTGTCGAGGATGACCTCGCTGACACACATTAAATTATGACATTTTCCTCCTCCTTTGGGCGTGAGAGAGAGAGACTAGCAAAGTGATCTTTTTCTCACGCTTTTTTTATGCGCCGGTTTTTGACAGGTCCTATTTCTAATACCATCGAATGTTAATGAACTCGTTTTTTCCTTGATTGTGGTGTTGGAGTTGGTACGATGTTCACAGAAGAGTGCACAGGGACTGCGAAACTGTAAAGGGTTTATGGCGATTGAACATCATTGCCGATCCATTGCATCCTTCTGGAAAATCGTAGCAGTAACGCCAGCGTCATAAGTATTTCGAGGCCCGTTTTCATCCTTTTAAAGGCGGATTTTCAATACAAAAACCTACTTTTGACGCGGGAATCAGGAATAACTGAACCAAGAAACCAACAACAGACAGGTGACCATTATGTTTCCATCAAGTACTTACATTGAAAGAAGAAAACGACTTAAAGCGAATGTAGGCTCCGGCATCATTCTACTAATGGGCAATGAAGAAAGCCCAATGAACTGCGCCGACAACACGTATCTGTTCAGGCAGGACAGTTCGTTTCTTTACTACTTTGGCCTGGATTTCCCGTCGATTGCTGCCATCATTGATATCGACGAAGATAAGGAAATGATCTTCGGCAACGAACCCACCATCTCGGACATAATCTGGCTTGGCATTCAAGAATCTCTGGAGGAGAAGGCCCGTAAAGTTGGTATTCAACAGACCGGCCCCCTGGATAAACTTGCGACGATCCTTGCCGATGCCACTGGGCAGCACAGGAAGATCCATTTTCTGCCGCAGTATCGCGCTGAGAACATTATTAAACTTGAAAAACTCCTTTCGATACCGAATGCTGAAATCGCAAATCACGTTTCAGTGGAGCTGATCAAAGCGGTTGCGGCCCAACGGTCGATCAAAAGCGCCGAAGAGGTTGCCGAGATCGAAGTGGCAATGGACATCTGCTATGAGATGCACACCACCGCGATGAAGGTCTCACGGCCCGGAATGTATGAACGCGAAGTCGCCGGGTTGATCGAAGGGTTAGCTTTGTCGATGGGGGGCAGGATATCCTTTCCTGTCATATTCTCAATTCATGGCGAGACCTTGCACAATCATTACCACGGGAACCTTATGAATGCCGGGGATATTGCGATCAACGATTCCGGCGGCGAAACCGCGATGCACTACGCCGGTGACATTACCCGGACGATCCCGATCGGTGGCAAATTTTCCTCTCGGCAAAGAGACATTTACAATATCGTCCTTAAATCGCAGGAAACCGCTATTCAGGCAGTAAAACCCGGGGTTGAGTTCAGAGATATACACATTCTGGCCAGTGAAGTTCTTGCCGCCGGCCTTAAAGAGCTTGGACTGATGAAAGGTGACCCCGCTGAGGCGGTTCGCGCCGGCGCCCATGCCCTGTTTTTCCAGTGCGGATTGGGGCACATGATGGGCCTGGATGTGCATGACATGGAAGATATTGGCGAAGATTATGTCGGCTATACTGACACGATCAAGCGAAACCCACAGTTTGGCATCTGCTCCCTGCGAATGGGAAAAGCCCTTGAACCGAACCATGTCATGACGGTCGAGCCGGGCTTGTATTTCATTCCCGAACTAATCAACCGATGGAAGGCCGAAAACAAGCTTGCCGAGTTTATCAACTACGACAAGGTTGAAAAATACAAAGATTTTGGCGGTGTCCGCCTCGAAGATGACATCCTTGTTACAGAACAGGGCTTCAGGCTTCTGGGAAAACCTATCCCGAAAAGCATTGAAGATGTCGAGGCCCTGGCGTCACTTTAACGAATTTGAGGGGTAGCCGCCCGCATCTTAGAGGCTTAGTTGAAATACAAAAAACCACTTTTGACATGGGAGTCCAAAGTGGTTTTTTTTCGCTTTATCGAAAAAATCGCCTTCTGTTACGGAAGTCACGGCTCGCAGATGGCGTTTTATTGCATGAATTCAGCGGTTACACTGGTGGTGATCCCGCCGCGTGCTTTAAAGCTGCCGGTTATTTCCATCCATCGGGGATTGGCGACGTTAGCCAGGTCGTCCAGAATGTCATTGACCAGTGATTCGTAAAAAATGCCCTTTGTCCGAAAGCTTTGCAGATAGTATTTCAGTGATTTCAGCTCAATACAGCACTTATCGGGGCAATATGAGATGGATATGGTCCCATAATCCGGCTGCCCTGTTTTTGGACACAGGCTGGTGAACTCCGGACAGTCAATTTCTATCTCATAATCACGTTGGGGATTGGGATTATCAAAAATTTCCAATAATTCCCGAGGGGTACTTTCGGTGGTCACTTGTTTATTCTCCAGTTTCTAGGTATAATTCGTGTCATATTTGACATCATCATCATAATTTTATCTTTTTTAGCACAAATAAATCACTTTCATTTTAACGACAAAATACGCATATGGCAAGTCAAACAACAAATATACCTGAATCACTCCAGAAAAAAGGAACGCCCAGGGCGGTCATTCTACTTAGTGGCGGGCTGGACTCTTATACGTCGGCGGCCATGGCACAGGCCCAGGGCTTCACCTGCTATGGCTTGACAGTCGACTACGGCCAACGTCATGCCTGCGAGCTGAACGCGGCTTACCGGGTTGCCAAACATCTCAACATCGCTGAACATAAGACGGTAAAGCTGGACTTGCGTGCCTTCGGGGGCTCGTCGCTGACGGATGAGATTTCAGTGCCGAAAAACAGTGACGATTTGGCGGATTCGACCCAAATTCCCTCCACCTATGTCCCCGCCCGCAATACCATTCTGCTATCCCTGGCCCTCGGCTGGGCAGAGGTTTTGGGGGCCTTTGACCTATTTATTGGTGCCAATGCCGTTGATTACAGCGGTTATCCGGACTGCCGGGCGGAATTTATTGGCTCCTTTGAGCGTCTGGCGAACCTGGCAACCAAGGCCGCGGTCGAGGGAAAGGGGCAATTCAAGGTCCATGCCCCCCTGCTGTTTATGAGCAAGGGCCAGATCATCCGTAGCGGTCATAAGCTTAATCTGGATTATGGGATTACGCACAGTTGCTATGACCCAACGAAGGAGAATCTTCCATGCGGCCAATGCGATTCTTGCATGCTGCGTTTGAAGGGATTCGACGAAGCGCACCTCAAAGACCCGCTCACTTACGCCACGACAAGCATGAAAGAATAAGGCAGATGTTTTGTTTACAGATTTGCGTGCGAGTCCATTCGTACTTTTTACTTGCCAATATTGACTTTTGACACAACCATCAAATTATGCATATCTCTGAAATTTTCTATTCCATACAGGGTGAAGGCCATTTGGCCGGCCGCCCTTCAAGCTTCATTCGTTTGGCGGGGTGCCCTCTTCGCTGTCGGTGGTGCGACACGAAGTACGCCCAATCGGCTCACGATGCTGAGAGCCTTACGGTTGAACAGATTATTGAGCGGGTCAATTCGCACCATTGTGGCTACATTGTGGTTACCGGCGGGGAGCCGCTGGTCGCGGCGGAGTTACCTGAATTACTGGAACGGCTGGCCGCGGCAAAAAAACATATCACTTTGGAGACGGCCGCGACGACATATCGCCCCATCGTCTGCGACCTGGTCAGCATCAGCCCGAAACTCGCCAATTCGGCCCCCCTCCCCCCTGGCTCACCGGAAGCTGTCGCTCATGACATGAAACGCTTGAACATACCGGCCATTCAGAAGTATATTGACAACTATGACACACAACTGAAATTTGTCGTCAGCAAGCCATCAGACCTGTTGGAGGTTGAACAACTCCTTAGCCAACTTGAAAATGTCAAACCTGGGACCGCGATGCTGATGCCCCAGGCCCAAACCCGAGAACAATACCGTCGGTTGGCCCCTGAAATCGCCCAGCTGTGCATTGACCATAACTATGATTTTGGCTCCAGGTTACACTTAGAACTTTGGGGAAATGTACGAAAAAAATAATGATCGGCTGCACCATCAATTGACGACAGCGTCATAAGTATTATTGAAGCCCGCTTCCTGCATCTTATTAGTACACTTTCGTACTTTTTACCTTTGAACCGTTCATTTGTTATTGAAATATTTAAAATGCCTATCCCAGTAACTCTTCACACAGTCCCGTTGCCCTATCGCCCCGACCTGGCACTTGCCTTGGAAAACCTTCCGTCGGAGATGCCCTATTGCATGCTAGGAACGCCATCGTCGGCGCATACGGGCCGTTATAGTTATTTTGCGACGAATCCATCAAAGACCGTTATCTTCGATAAGTCTTCGGCGGGTGATCCGTTTGAACTGCTTACTCGCATATCACAAAAATACCAGCTTGCTCCGCAAACCGACCATCCAAACGGCCTTCCCGCCCCGTTTATTGGTGGCTGGGTCGGGTATCTTTCCTATGACCTTGGCCGCTATATTGAAGAGTTACCCAATACGGTTGCGCATGACCTTCCGGTCCCCCTTATGCGATTTGATTTTTATGATACGCTGATGATCTGGGACCATAAACTTCAGACCGGTTCCTTGATCGCCCTGGAATATGCCACACAACTTGCCCCGCCGGACAAACGTCTGGACCACCTTTACCAACTCTGCCAGTCGGCTCCGCCGAATGCCTCTCCGCCGGGAACGACCGCCCTGGGGCCGGATGCCATTCTCGCCGAACCGATCGACCAGATGGCCCGCAATATCACTCAGGACGACTACTTGAATAAAGTGGCTCGTGCCATCGAATATATCAAAGCGGGTGACATTTTTGAGGTGAACCTCTCGCAACGGTTTAGCTGCCCTTATCATGCACCACCTCACCGGCTGTACCACTATCTTACCGAACACCATCCCGCCAATTATGCTGCGATAATTCAAACACCCCACTTCGCCCTGGTGAGTGCCTCGCCTGAGTTGTTCCTGGCCAAACGGCATGGTCATATTACCACTCGCCCGATCAAGGGCACGATTGCCCGCAGTGGCAAGCCTGCCCAGGACGAGGCGAACCGCCTACAGCTGCTTCGTTCGGAAAAAGATATCGCCGAGCTTAATATGATTATCGACCTGGAACGGAATGACCTGGGCAAGATCTGCCAGATCGGGTCCGTCAGCATACCCGAGAAGCGCAGCATTGAACTGCACCCTACGCTCTATCATGCCGTTGCGACGATCACGGGCCATCTCAACCATGAAGCCTCTCTGGCGGATATTCTTCGGGCGACCTTTCCAGGCGGTTCGATTACCGGTGCCCCCAAGATCCGCGCGATGGAGATCATTGACGAACTGGAGCCAAACGCACGCAGTGTCTATACCGGCAGTATCGGCTGGCTCGGCGTCAATGGCGATTTCGACTTTAATATCGCCATACGCACAATCATCATCACGGATCAGACCGCCTACATTCAAACCGGCGGTGCGATTGTCGTCGACAGCACGCCCCAGGGAGAGTACGACGAGACCCTCACCAAGGCCGCCGCCCTCATCCACGCATTGAAGGCGAGCCCGTAAAAACTAACCACATGATTATTATTTAGGGCCATCGTTACCCGGCAACGTAAAGCAAAACGTTGCCCCCTTCCCTTCGCCTTCGGACTCCACCCATACCTTGCCACCATGTAATTCGACGATCCGTTTTACAATGGCCAGTCCCACGCCGGTGCCTTCTCGACTCTGATCGAGTTGATTAAACAAGCCAAAGATATTTTCATTATATCTCGGCTCGATCCCAATACCATTATCACGGACATAAATCACGCATCCCTGGGCCTCCTGGCGAACGCCAATATCTATCTGCGGGGCGGGTTGGTCGCCCATATACTTAACCGCATTTTCAATCAGGTTTTGCATGACTTCACCGAGTCGCTGCCGATCGCATAAAACAACAGGTAACCTGGATGACAGATTAACCTTGACATTTTTTTCTTTTATGAGGAAAGACAGTGACTCTAACACTTCACCGGTCAGATCATATAACGACGTTTCCTGCAAGGGGTTGAACACACGGCCAATCTTCGACAATTCCAACAAATCATTAAGCAGTGCAGACATTTTTTTTATGGCCGTTTTTATGTGATTCACATCCACTTCCATCTGTTCGGTATCGCCGTTCAACGCGTCCTCTTGCAGGACGCTGACAAAGCCATTGATGGTCACCAGGGGACTTCGTAAATCGTGTGAGACGGTATAGGTATAGCGTTCCAGTTCGGTATTCTTTTCTTCCAGTTCTTCGATCAGCCTTTCCTGCTCCGCTTCGGACTTCATGCGTTCGGTGATGTCCATAAGGTACCCGACAACCTTCGTGACCCTGCCGTCTTCCATAAACGGCTCAGCGATAGTTCGTATCCATATCCGATGGCCTTTTGCCGTTGTAAATGGAAATTCAAGATCGTATCCTTCGCCTTTCTCTTTACAACGCTCAAAGGCACCCATCACCACGGGGCGATCCTGGGGATCGTAACATTCCAACGACCGTTCAAGACATTCATTGACGGTAGTAAGGTCGCCTTGATGCAACTCGTGTATTTGATATACTTCATCCGTCCAATACATTGTCTCTTTTTTCACATCCCACTCCCAGCCCCCGACCTTGGCCAGCCTTTGGGCAACGTTCAACAGCTTCTCACTCCGACGCACCGCCTCCTCAGCACGCTTGCGTTCGGT
>JAIPFO010000005.1 GCA_021736565.1 Phycisphaerae bacterium
TTGTTTTTGATCTGTGGCATTTCATAGATTTCGGCCATGAAGGGGTCGCCTTGTGATATGTAGAATCGGGCGGGTCGCTTTAAGAGCGGCCAGGTTACGTTTGCGATGGCCCCTCGCAGGCCGATGATATTGTCATCCATAATCGTTGGGATATTGATAATCGCGGTCACCTGATCGACCCATTGAGCGATATAGTCGCTATCACTGCCGAATTCAATTGGATTATCTTGCCAGCCATATTTCCATGGAATGGTCCCCCCGGCATTGGGAGGTAGTTCTGTCAGGCCCACGAGCATGAAGTTTTTTGGCTTAAATCCTGCTTGAAAGAGACTCTCAAGAAGGGCGGAGGCGACCTCGGTGTTGATGCCCATGTTGATATCGCCAAAACGGGTAAACTTCAAAGCCACAATATCATCATCCCGGATAATCTTCCGCCAGGCGAGGTTTGGGTCGTTTTCCCGGGTTATTTTTTTGATGCCGGTATTGAGCATACGGCAAATGCTGGGTTTGTGTAGTTTCGTTCCGCGAATGGAATATTCGCCGTAAACGTCATAGACTTGCGATTTTTGCAAACGGAGGGGGTCATCGACCGCGTTGGGAGAGGGTATGGGCGGTCCCATTACGGGCAGGGCGACGGCCATGAGGATCGTGATAGTGAGCATACCGGGCAGTTTGGGGTAGGAAAACCATAATTTCGGGCGATTTTTTGTCATAATGTTAATTCTCGCGTGAAAAATGATCTTTTCGATTTTTAAATAATACCAGTCATGCTGGCGTTATTTACATTCGCGTGCTATCTGGCCGCCGCCTTTATCAAAAAGGGGAGGTCTCTAGTTGGATATCGGATATATTAACCTTTCAAATAAGGATAATTTCGACGCTGCGGTCCTATGTGTTTTATGAAGAGCATTTTCAAAGCGTTAAAAAGTGAATTGGATTACACAAATCAATATTTCTTTGGAATTCTATTAGAAAGGTTGATTTATTCAGGGGGATATGATAATCTGCTATTCGCTGGATATGCCCCATCCTTCTATAACGGGATGATTGAGTGAGCCAGCACTGGGGCTTTTGGCTGAGGCTTTGCAGTATTGATGTCAGGGTCCCAGGGATTTTTAACGCTCATTTTCCGCGTCTTAAAGGATGATTCGAACGATATGAATCGACTTTTGACGTGGTTATTAGTTCTGGCAAATAACTTGACAATTTAAGGAGCAAACATATGTCAAACATGTCACGTCGTCAGTTTGTGAAGCGCGGAGCTGTCCTTGGTGCCGCATCGGCTATTGGTTTTCCGAGTCTGGTGCGAGGCCGGGGACTTAATGAAAAACTTCAGGTAGGATTTATCGCGGTAGGCGGACGGGCGGGGGCCCACACGGGTGCGTCTCATGAAGAGGGGCTTCAATGCGTTGCCTTCGCGGAGGTTGATAAGACGCGGTGGAACGGTGTCCTGGGCAAAAAGGGGTGGGAAAAAGCAACCGGCTATACCGATTGGCGGAAAGTGTTCCAGAATCACGCCAAGGAACTTGATGTTGTCTTTGTGGCGACTCCCGATCACTCCCATTTTGCACCGTCGATGACGGCGGTTTCGATGGGAATTCACTGCTACACTGAGAAGCCACTGACCTGGTCGGTTCGTGAGGCCCAATTGCTGACCGCGGCGTATGCCAAGAATACGAAGGTTGTCACCCAGATGGGTAACCAGGGTCATTCGGGTCAGGGTTGGCGGATTGCCTACGAATATGTAAAGAGCGGTGCTGTTGGCGATGTGAAAGAGTTTCACACGTGGACGAACCGGCCGGTATGGCCCCAGGGGGGCGACCGTCCGACGTATACCAGTCCTGTTCCAGAAACCCTTGACTGGGACGCATGGGTCGGGGCAGCGCCAATGCGTCCGTTTACCGGTGACAAGGAAGGTCGTAATGGACAGGGGCCGTATCATGCCTTCAACTGGCGTGGTTTTGTCGATTTCGGTTCCGGGGCGTTGGGTGATATGGCCTGCCATACCACCGATGGGATCTATTCGATCATGGATCCGGGGTATGCCGCTACCGCCGAGCCGATCATTATGACCGGCCCGGTCAAAGATCAATGGCCTTCCGGCATGGTGGTGAAGAGCACCTACCGCGCAAAAGCAGGGCGTCCGGGCTTTACAACTTACTGGTATGAGGGCAATGATAATGGAAAACCCTATATGCCCGAGACTCCCGAAGAATTGACGTGCGATGGACGTAAACTGCCGAGGACCGGCAATCTGATCATTGGTACCAAGGGCAAGATGGTTGTCCACGGCGACTATTGGGAAACCCCACTGCTGATCCCGGAAGAAAAACGCAAAGCATTCGGCCGTCCGAAGCAAACGCTTGAGCGTTCCCCCGGTCACCATAAAGAGTTCTTTATGGCGTGCCGAGGTGAGAAGCCCCGGGAGTTTAGTCGTTCGAACTTTAGCTACTCCGGTCCGATGACCGCCAATATCCAACTGGGCAACTTATGTGCGCGTGCCGGCAAGAAGCTTGTCTTGAACGAGGCGGGTAAGATCATCAACGATCCGAAGATTAACGATCTGGCCTGGCGTGAGCCGCGTGAGGGCTGGGGCCCCCTGGAGATGAAAATCTAATTACTCCCGCAGGGATAGAACTATTCGCGTAGGAAAAACTGAAAGCACGAAGGCTGTAACCCGGCCTTCGTGCTTTATTAATGATGGTGCCAGGGTGACGGCTATTTTTGGCATCTTTTTTCTATTTATGCATCTTAAAAGCTCATTTTAAAGGTGAAAATCGACTTTTGAGGTGGGAGTCTATGCTTGCGTAGCCATCCATTTAGCCCTGGGGTCGATTTTTTTTTGACAGAGACGAACCTCTATGGTATTATGTGAGTATTATAGGGTATAGTGATGTAAAATAGCCTTTTGACGTGGATATCCAGCAATAGAATGATGAATGACGAAACCAAAAAATTATATGAATTGAAGGCCGAAATAATCCAGGCGGTTGCGCATCCGATTCGCCTGGCGATCATTGAGTATCTTGTTGATGGCGAGCAATGCGTTTGTGACATTATAGAACATGTCGGGGCGCAGCGGTCTAATGTTTCCAGGCATCTTTCGGTTATGCTAAGATCCGGCGTTGTTGAGAGTCGCAAGGATGGGCTGAAAATGATATATTCGCTTAAAACGCCTTGTATTGTCAATTTTCTAGGCTGTATCGAGGATGTATTGAAGGAACGAATGCTAACCCAGGCGAAGTTATTGGAGACGCTGGGCTAGGAACAGGCCGGGATATTTTTTATGAATATATGTGAGTATTTGATTGTATAGTATTGTAGAGGTTAAGGAGTTATTTTGATGGACTGGAAGAAAGAATGGAAAAATCTTGGGATACTCGTCGTTGTATTTCTGGGCTGTTTCTATTTACCGATTGGGCATATGCGTTTTGACACGGCTGTTCTGGAATCGATCCACCTGGTTAAATGGTACGCCCAGGAGCATGTTTTGCTGTGTCTGGTGCCGGCGTTTTTTATCGCGGGGGCGATTTCTGTATTTGTCAGCCAGGGCTCGGTGATGAAATACCTGGGCGCCCGTGCGAACAAAGTTCTTGCTTATGGTGTGGCCTCGGTTTCCGGGACCATTCTGGCGGTTTGTTCTTGTACGGTTTTACCGCTTTTTGCGGGGATATACAAAATGGGTGCGGGTCTGGGACCGGCGACGGCGTTTTTATATTCCGGGCCGGCGATCAATATCCTGGCGATCATATTAACGGCGCGTATTCTGGGGCTGGAACTTGGGAATGCCCGCGCCGTGGGGGCGGTGGTCTTTAGTGTTGTTATTGGCCTGGCGATGCATTTTATCTATCGCAAGGAAGAGATGGAGAAGGCCAAGGGGCAAATGGCGATGCCCGAGCCGGAGGTTTCCCGGCCTTTATGGCAGAATTCGGTCTTTTTTGGGGTGATGGTTTGTATTCTGGTTTTTGCGAACTGGGGGTCTCCTAATGATTTTATATTTAAGACGACCGATGGGGCCGCGATTAGAGCCGCTGTTCTAAAAGCTCCTGAGCCTGGCGGTTCATTGGCAGGATCCTATACTGTCAAACTTTTAGAAGGAGAGCAGAAGGGGCAGGAGATTGAGCTATCTGTTGAATTAATTACTGCGAAAACACCTGTTGCCAGTACATGGGCGACGATTTGGAGTCATAAGTGGCAGGTTGCCAGTGTTTTTGGTGTGGCATTGGGGGTCATTCTTGTTTTGTGGTTTTCGATCCCCTGGTGGAAGATCGTTGTTACAGCTATTCCCAGCGTTTTGCTGGCTACGATTTTACCGATGAATGGTTTGATGGTCATGATCCCGTTTACGGCGGTTGTCATTGGCCTTTCGTGGGCGACCAGTACGACCAGGGGTGAATCTGAAGAATGGTTCAGTTCGACGTGGGGCTTTGCCAAGCAGATCCTCCCGTTGCTATTCTTTGGTGTTCTTGTTGCCGGCCTTTTACTGGGCCGGCCCGGGCACGAGGGGCTGATCCCTTCAGGATGGGTTGCCTGGGCGGTTGGCGGTAATTCGCTGCGGGCGAACCTGTTTGCCTCGGTGGCGGGTGCGTTTATGTATTTCGCGACGCTGACAGAAGTCCCCATCTTGCAGGGACTTATTGGTGCGGGGATGGGCAAGGGGCCGGCTTTGGCACTGCTTTTAGCGGGTCCGGCCTTGAGTCTGCCCAATATGCTGGTGATCCGGTCGGTGATGGGGACCCAGAAGACCGTTGTATTTGTATCGCTGGTTATTATCATGGCGACGATCAGCGGCGTGCTATTTGGAACAATATTTTAGGAAAGTCGTCAGCGTCATTCCCGGCGTGTCGGGATTTAACGCCTGTTTTTCCGTATTTTAAAAATGGATATGAACGATGCGACTGGACATTTGGCGTGTGCATCAAAGTTAAGAAGAAAGGCCGTAGAATGAAAAAGATACAGGTGCTTGGGACGGGTTGTCCTAAATGTAAAAAGTTAACCGAAAATGCCGAAGCGGCAGCGAAAGAGGCGGGCATTGAATTTGAGATTGAAAAGGTCACCGATATAAATGCGATCATGAAATTTGGCGTGATGATGACGCCGGCGCTGGTGGTGGATGGTGAGGTGAAAGTTGTGGGCAAGGTGCTTAAGGTGGATGAAATCGTAACGATGCTATCGGAATAGAATATGAATATTGACGCCAGCGTCATAAGTATTTATGGAGCCCATTTTTCGCATCTTAAAGACCGATATATCGCTCCAGAATTGACTTTTGACGCTCATTTTCCAAATCTTAAGGGGCGACTTTAAAGTCGAAAAATGACTTTTGACGTGGAGATCAACTATTATCAGGAGAACATTATCATGGGTACAGAAAAGAATTGTCAATGCAGTGCGGCTCCGAAGTTAATTTTTGCCTGCTCTGGTGCCGCGGATGTAGGAGAGGTGGCCGATCGATCCGCCCGGAAGTTAAGTCAGGATGGCGTTGGTAAGATGTTTTGCCTGGCGGGTATTGGTGGTCGAGTTGATGGCATAATGAAATCCACCGCAGCGGCTGGGGCGATCCTGGCCATTGACGGCTGTCCATTGGGTTGTGTCAAAAAATGCCTTGAACATGCCGGTTTCAACGCATTTCATCATCTGCAACTGTCAGAGTTGGGTATGGAAAAAGGAAAAACAGCTGTTTCTGAGGCAAATATTGCCCGGGTAGCGGCGAAATGCATCGAATTGATGCCGGGAGATACTTGTGCGTAAGTGTCATGACTACTTCAGATCATCCATTAATGTTTTAACAGGGGTTGTTGGGGTGCTATTCTTTATGGCCCTGGTACTCCAGGGGTGTAAGACGGCCAATGTGCCGGACTCAAAGGGTGTAGAATTGTTGAATTCGGGCAGCAGGGTTCGTACTCAAACGCAATCAGACCCGCCGGGTGCCCCGGTCAGTGACGATGCGATTCATCCCGTGGTCGCTTACTATTTTCATCGGACTATCCGTTGCCCCGGTTGCCTGCAGATCGAGTTCATGGCAGGCCAGGCTATTCAAGACGTATTTGAGCAGGAACTGAAGGATGGCCGTCTGGCCTGGTTGGTCCTGGATATGGAAGAACCGGGTAACCAGGGTTTAGTTGATCAATATGATTTAGAGACCAGCACCTTCGTCCTGGTCGATTCGTCGTCTGCCGGCAACGGTCGCTGGAAAAAACTGGAAAAAGTATGGAACCTTAAGGATGATCCTGACGGGTTCAGGCGGTACATTGAACAAGAGGTGGCCGGTTACTTAACGAAAAAATAATTTGAAAAAATAGCCTATGAACTGAGGATGTATGCACACCATAAAACTATTTTTAGAACCATGTTCTTGCCGTGCCCCGGAATCAGGAATTCATTTGTTGATTTTCCTGATGCTGATTATCGGCTTGTGGCAGTCAGGTCGTTGGATTAAACAGCGGCCGGAAGGGATGGTATATCACTGATGAACAAAATGGGAAAGACAGGCATTGTTATTGCGTTGGTCGTCGTTGTGACGATTGTATTCATTGCCAAGCAGAAGAAGACGGCGTCGGAAGGCCCATCGAATTCGAGCCAGATGGTCCCGCGTCTCGTGGACCTTGGGGCAGACAAGTGTATCCCTTGCAAAATGATGGCCCCGATCCTGGAAGAGCTTAAGGCGCAATATGCGGGTCGAATGGATGTCGATTTTATCGATGTATGGGAAAATCCTGACGAGAAGGTGAAATACAATATTAAATTGATACCGACACAGATATTCTATGATGCCTCGGGCAAAGAATTGTTCAGGCACGAAGGTTTCTACTCGAAAGAAGATATTCTCCGTAAGTGGGTGGAACTGGGTGTGACCTTTGAAGAAACGATAAGCAAGCCGCCTGTGTTCGAACGTTTCGAGCCCTCTGAGGTAGATGCTCGGCTCAAAGATCAGATATGTTATCTGTGTGATGGGGACATCGACCCCAAAACATTAGTTACCGTAAAAGCTGAAAAGGGAGATGTTCGGCTTTGCGGTCCTCACTGCTACTTCATTATGTATTCCTGTTTGACAGAGGATAAGACGGGTTTTGAGAATAAAGTGTCTGTTGCAGATTTTACTTCCGGAGAGTCTGTTCCTTTGACACAGGCAATGTTTCTGGCCGGTGCAGATAAACAGGGCCGTCCTGTCCTTTATGCCTATGCCACCGCTGATGCGGCCAATCAGGCCCAACAGGCTTCCGGTGGCAATGTGATCGGATTGAAAGCACTCAAACAGAACGAACTTTCCCATCGCTGTGGGTTCTGTGACCGTGCCTGCTATCCACAAGATGCTGCTGAGGTCATTGTGGAAGGCGGTATCCACACATGGGGGTGCTGTTCTCACTGTGCATTGGGTGTCGCAGCTAGAGTGGGTAAAGACATCGAGATCCATGAAAAAGATCGTCTGACCGGCGATCCGGTTGTCGTCAAAACGCTCAATGGCAGTATCGCGTCTTTAGAGCCGTCCACGGCGGTCGCCTGGTTTGGCCAGCGTCAGAAACCGGATGGGTCCTGGAGTTCAGCCGGTTGTTTTCATCAGGGCTTTTTCACCAGTACCGAGAATCTGGAAAAATGGGTTCAGCAGAATCCATATGAAACGGGCAAACTCATCAGCATTCATCAGGCACTGGCGGATAAAATTAAACTGTCACCAGAACAAATCCAGAAAGCTTGCAAAATCGGTGAATGTTCACCCAAATAAAACAGATTGAGACGAACCAGGCATGAAAGGAACACTATGAAAACGAAATTATTTATATTGTTTATAACCACTTCACTTGTCACCTTTACATTACCCGTTTTTGCAGAGGTGAAAACAGAAGATCAACCCAAAATCGTCGCAGACCTGTACCCGGGTCTGACTTCTGGCGCGATGTCATACGCATCACTTAAAGCACTTCCGGAGAATATTTTACTACAGGCAGAGGCTATTCAGTTCACTCAGGAAGAATTTGATAAAATAGTTGCGTCCCAACCGGAGGCGGCACGGGAAGAGCTGAAAAAGAACGCCTTTTTCATACTTGAGCAGGAGGCGACCAATCGTCTTTTGCTTCAACTTGCGAAGAAAACCCTTACGCGATCCGGCAAGGATATCTCCGGGCAGAAAGATGCTGCTATCATCCAGAAGTATTTTGAAACGGCGGTTTTCAAAACGATTAAAGTGACAGACAAAGAAATTAAAACATTTTATGAGAATAACAAGGATATGTGCGGCGGTGCCACACTGGAGCAGATCAGCTCCTCGCTTAAAGAATATCTGGTCTCTCAGAAAAAACAACAAATCATTACTGATCACATACGTGATTTGGGCAAACAGATCCCGATTCAGATTTCCGAGAGTTGGGTTAAGGAAAAGGCAACGCTGGCATTCGATAATCCTGTGGACAAAGCCCGGAAAAGCAAAAAGCCGTCTATGGTGGATTTTGGCGCAAGCGGTTGCAGGCCATGCGATATGATGACGCCTATCCTTGAAACTCTCAGTAAAAAATACGAGGGAAAGGCCTCTGTGATTTTTATTCATGTTCGGGAGCAAAAGATACTCGCCTCCCGCTACGGCATTCAGTCCATTCCTACGCAAATCTTTTATGATAAAGAAGGTAAGGAAGTGTACCGGCACACCGGTTTCTTTCCTCAGGAAGAAATTGAGAAAAAATTGAAAGAAATTGGAGTTCAATAATATGCAGGAATTATTTATGCAGTTAACCCGTGCGGTTGAAGGCACATGGTTCATAGCCGTTGCCGCGTCGTTTATCTGGGGGATATTGAGTATCTTGTTAAGTCCCTGTCACCTGGCCAGCATTCCATTGATCGTTGGTTTTATTGATGAACAAGGTTCTATTTCTACACGACGGGCCTTTGTTGTTTCTTCATTGTTCGCGGTGGGTATTCTGATCACTATTGGCGCCATTGGGGCGATCACCGCGGCGGCCGGTCGGATGATGGGGGATATTGGGCCCTACGGTAATTATTTTGTGGCGTTGATATTTTTTGCTGTGGGTTTGATTTTTCTGGATGTAATCCCTACGCCCTTTTCGGGGCCGGGTCCGGTGGGTATGAAGCGTAAAGGGTTACTGGCGGCTTTTATCCTGGGATTGGTTTTTGGGGTTGCCCTGGGGCCCTGTACCTTTGCCTATATGGCCCCGATGCTGGGTGTTACATTCAAGCTGGCTTCGACCAACCTCGGCTATGGGATACTGTTATTAGTAGTTTATGGTATTGGCCATTGTTCGGTGATCATCCTGGCCGGAACGTTCACAAAAGTGGTCCAGCAGTATATGAACTGGAACGAAAAATCTCACGGTACGGTGATCTTAAAGAAAATCTGCGGCGTTCTGGTCCTCCTCGGCGGCTTGTGGCTGATTTATACCGCATGATGTCGATTTTTGATCAAAAACAGCGTTTAAGGTTTTTTGAAGCCTGTTTTTTTCGTCTTTGGGGGCGATTTTAAGGATGAAAAATGACTTTTGACATGGTCCTTATTCTAAGAAGGTAATTTGTCGGAAAATGGGCGTAAAAAAAACTTATGACGCTGGTGTATAAATTTGTTAAAATACTGGCCGAATTAAGGCGATAGCGCCAATGTATGAAAATCGCGATCATGAATTTTTCTTATAAGAATGAACCTCGAACGAAGGATATTCGATAATGGCAACAACCGTGAAAAGCCGCCTGGAAGCGATGGCAAAAAAACTTCGCAAGTATAGTCAATCACACGTTTTACAATTTATTGACACGTTAGATTCGGGCGGGAAGATCGCCCTTCTGGAAGAGTTGGAAGGATTGGATTTTGAGTTACTGAACGAGCTTATCGGACGTTATGTGCTTGAGTCTCCTGAAATCGAACTGCCCAAAGAGATTTTGCCGGCACCGGTTTATCCGCGGGTGCCGAGTGATGAGCTCCAGGGTAAATATCAAAAGGCCCGTGATCATGGTGAGCGCATGATCGCCGAGCATAAGGTGGCGTGTTTTACGGTGGCAGGGGGGATGGGGACGCGTTTGGGTTTTGAGGGCCCCAAGGGGGACTACCCCGCTACGCCGGTACGGAATAAATCGCTGTTTCGGGTGTTTGCCGAGAGTATTATCGCCTCTGAGCATCGCTATAACTGCGAGATCCCCTGGTATATCATGACCAGCCCGGCCAATCATGCCGATACGGTCCAGTCGTTTAAGGATCATGACTATTTCGGGCTGAATCCTGCCAATGTCATGCACTTTCCCCAGGGCATGATGCCTTGCTTTGGCAAGGATGGGAAAATTCTGATGGAGGATAAGGGGCACCTGGCCATGTCGCCTGATGGGCATGGTGGGTCGTTAAGGGCACTTTATAAGAGTGGTGCGCTGCAGGATATGGCCCAGCGGGGGATTGAGTATATCAGCTATTTCCAGGTGGATAATCCATTGGTTTATATTGTGGACCCGTTATTCATCGGGCTTCATGCGATGGATACCGCCGAGATGTCCAGTAAGGCGGTCATTAAGGTGGACCCGCTGGAGAAGGTGGGGAACTTCACCGTGGTCGATGGCAAGATCACTGTGATCGAATACAGCGACCTGCCGGAAGAGGTGGCCCGGAAGCGATCGGCAGATGGTAAGCTTTTGATCGAGAGCGGGAGTATTGCGATTCATCTGATCAGTCGAAGCTTTGTGGAACGGATCAATCAACGCGGCTTTTCACTGCCCTGGCATCGTGCCGAGAAGCGCGTGCCTTATATTGACCTGGAGGGCGAACGGGTGGTTCCTGACGGACCCAACGCGGTGAAGCTGGAGACGTTTGTCTTTGACGCGGTTCCGCTGGCAGAACGGTCGATTATCCTGGCGATCGACCGGGATGATCAATTTGCCCCGATCAAAAACGCGACGGGGGTCGATAGTGTGGAAAGTTCGCATCGGTTGCAGATGAATCGACACGTTAAATGGCTGGAAGCGGCGGGGATAGACATTCCACGCAAGGAAGATGGCTCGCTGAATGTTAAAGTAGAGATCTCGCCGCTGTTCGCCCTGGAGCCCGAGGACCTGGTGCGTAAAAAATCGCAATTGCGTAAGCTCAAGCCGGAAGATATTGTTTCGCTAGGCTAATCAATCCCGATGTGCGATTTGCCTTTAAGGCAGGTGCAAGGGAGCGCGAGTTCCCCGAATTAACGTCACAGACAGGCAATGAAATTTGGAATATCCTATTCGGAGTCAAGTAGCATGGACAGCTTGTTGCCCATGCTGTTGAACTTCTTGCTACTATTTTTATCTTCCAAATTAAAATTGTCGTTTATCTTGAGATTTGATGAATTTTTTAACCTTTTTCATACCGCCCACCTCACTGAACATATCATTGAGTTTCACTTTTTCTATCTGTTTTGCGTCGAGCCCCGCATAGCGAGCCTCTTTCTGTAATTTTTGATAGTTTTCCCATCGGCGTTCTTCCAAGTCGCCCTTTGCGATCGCTTCACGTATGGCGCAACCCGGTTCGGTGCCATGGGAACAATCATTGAAGCGGCATTGACTGATCAGTTCTTCAATGTCCGAAAACGAACGCGATAAATCAACGGATTCCACCGCAAATTCTCTCATTCCGGGCGTATCGATCACAATACCGCCATCTGGCAGAATCAGCAGTTCTCGCCTTGTTGTGGTATGACGGCCTTTGTCATCCTGTCGGATTTCGGAGGTTGCAAGAAATTCCTGGCCGGCCAGGCAATTAATCAACGTCGATTTGCCAACTCCTGACGAACCAATAAACGAAGCGGTCTTGCCGTTTTTCAGAAAAGTCATTAGCTGATGATACGAAGAGTTATCATAACTTGAAACGGTGACAATATCTACCCCGATCGCCACACTTGAAACTTCCGCCACCAACTCCGCCAGATTATCGCACAAGTCAGACTTGGTCAATATAACGACCGGCGTTGCCCGGCTATCCCATGCCGCTGAGAGGAAACGCTCCAGGCGGCTTAGGTTATAGTCATTGTTTAGTGACATGCAGATAAAAATGTAGTCGATGTTGGCAGCAATCACTTGAGTCTGTTTTCCACCACCTGCAGTTGCACGTTCAAATGCAGTTTTTCGGGCCAGTATCTCGTGAATGATAGCATTGCTGTCATTGCCATTACTATCATCGAGCATTACAAAATCGCCAACAACCGGAAACTCTGAAATGTTCCCGGCTTCAAAACGAAACTTACCGGAAACTTCAGCTAAACATTCACCTCTTTCGGTCACAACCTTATAAAGATCACGATGCTGAGAGATCACTCGTGCTACGTTTAAATCAGGATACTTCGCTGCCTGATCAGAAAAATGGCTAGAAAGGCCGTATTTTTCTAAATTATTCAAATTTAAATCCTCCAGAAACACTATTGGGCCTGGGCCCATTTTTGGTTTTATTTTTTAACATCAGTCATGCCAATCTGCTGCTTGATCTTTTCGGCAAGTAATTGCGCTTCGGCCTTATTATCGATATCCCTTGCTATTTCAAGGGTGAGCTTTGAATCCTGCTCGATTTTCTGTTGAAAACTTATTGCATCAAAAAATTGATCGGTACTGATTAACGGTCTAAAATCGGAATACTTAACATTAACAGCGTAATAATTATTACCATCAGCGTGATAATCATTACCATCATTATTTAATAGTTGCTCAGCAATGACAATATCAGCAATAGAGTCCCGCTCGATGGTTCGCTGCCATTGAGTGAATCCCAGATGTCTGACGTACTTGATCTGGCCATCCTGTACCCAGACCTCCCTTGTTCCCATCGTACGAATACCAATTGCTCCCAACAAAATCCCGAACATGGCAAAGATTCCGGCAACTATCATCGGCAAGTCATCAAGAAGGCCCATCCCAATGCCAACGGAAATGGTGAAAAGCCCACATATAAACAACCTCAAGCCTCGGCCTTTGCTGATATAATGCTCACTGTCGCCAATACGGGTAGTCTTAATGTCGTCAAAGTCGAACAGGCCGTCCTGGTGGGCCTTGAGGGCGTTGGTAATATTGGCCGCATCTATTTTGGCCTGGTTAATCGTCGGGTCGCTGTCGGCTGTGCGATAGACCGGCAGCACAAACTTAAGATTCAAATCCATTCCCGGAATATCCGCTTTAACATTAAGCCTCCATTTGTAGGAATATTTTGTATCGCCAGATCTGTAATTATCCCTTTGGTCTTTTGTCTCAAAAGGAATCTCAACATCGAACGGGATCTCAATCTGGCCGATGCCCAACATGCCGTAACCCTCTTTATTACGGCCAGCCTGGGCGGCATTGATCGATACCACATGCTCGAAAATAGAACGCATTGACGTTTGTGAACCCGATTCGGCTCCTCCTGATGGAGAAGTATCATATTCTATATTAGCAAGCGTTATCTTAATTTTCGCATCATAGTCAAGGTTGCCATTTAAGGTCAGTACACCCGAGAGTCTACCGCCTATTATACCTGGCATGGTCTTCATCACAAACTTACTGCCATGGCATTTACCGTTGCGTATGAACGTGAAAATCGCCGAAACCAGAAAACACAGACCCGTAAAAGGAAACAGCAGCAATATATTCTCTTTGTTTAGCGGCAGCTTGAGTGCATTTTCAGAATATAACACAGAGAACATGCCAAGGCCCAAAAAACCAGTCGCCATTAATAATAACAAGAGAACAATAATCGTGCCACCGCTGGGGCGGATCACTCCATTACGCCATTTCTTTTTCTCCCAGGGGTTTGTGTTTGGATTATTTTGGGTCATTATTTTTCTTTTTGATTTTCCCTGGATTCGATATGTTTCAATTCGCTTTCGGCTTCGATGAAATCGATTTCTGCACGAGTGGGTTGTTTGAGTCGGGTCTGGTGGAATATTTCATATTCTTTGTGTGCCTTCTGTAAAGCGTTGTCGTGGGTGATTGTCCCTGCGTGGGTGAGCAGTTCCCGTCCGGAAAGTTTCAGGAAATCATCCAGTTTGCCGATCCAGTCCTGCATGGTCATTGGCGTCTGGTTCAATGCCTGTATCTCGGCAAACTCCAGGTACATTGTAACAATCCGGTTGAGCAGGTTCAGTTCATCTTCGGTAAGGTAATTTTTGGCGATCTCCGTTTCATTTTTTCGTATAACAGGTCCGACCCAGTGGGTCATGCCCATGTTCGGTTTGGAGGCATCGGCACGGCCATGAATCACTTCAGCCGCCGTTTGGCCGTGAGCTGCCCAGTGCATTTTGTTCTGAATGATTTTGAAAAACCCATGCGAAATCTCTGAACGTGAGTCATAATCAATACTGGTAGCGTAAATATCCAGCACCTTACGCCAAAAGACCTTTTCGGATGAGCGGATATCCCGGATACGAGCTAATAACTCTTCGAAATAGCCGTTATTGGCCTGTTTGAGACGTTCATCATCCATCGTAAAGCCTTTGATGATGTATTCTCGCAGACGTTGTGTTGCCCAGATGCGGAAACGGGTGGCGATTATGCTTTTTACCCGGTAGCCGACCGAAATGATCATATCGAGATTGTAATATTCCAAATCCCGTTGAACCTGCCGTGAACCTTCCTGGCGAACTGTTAAGAATTTCTTAACAGTTGCTTCCCTGAGAAGTTCACCCTCTTCATAGATATTTCGCATGTGCATACTGATGTTTGGAATACTAGTCCCAAACAGCTCGGCCATCAGCGGTTGTGTCAACCAGAGCGACTCATTTTCCAGCCGCACATCCAGTTTGATCTGCCCATCTTGCGACTCATAGAGCAGAAACGCCCCCTGTGCAGGGATATTTTCCTTCTTCTTAGCCATTTATTTAACTCCATCAGTATGTAAGCCTCTCAAAGCTCGTATTACAAACGATAGATTACACTATGGTATCAGGTTCTGCAAGGGTGTATTACCAACGCGAATCCCCCTGAAAAAAACAGCCGTTGAAATAAATCGCATTTTTACTTTTTCCATACCCGTCTTTAGTGCTAAATATTTATAAGTATTTGCAAAGAAAGTCTTTATGGAAGTGTGGAATATAATGGGACCTGGTCCCATTATGGTTAGACAGGCAATTTAGGGGAAATGAATGGGGTCTGGAATGACCGGGAAAGAGTAGGATTTTTCTGTTCCCTCACACGTTTCCCTCACACGTTTCCCTTACGCGCAGCGGTGGCCTATTCGCCTTGGAAATGACGCTGGGGTGGGTGTGGGATGTTTACCATTTCATGAATGGGTCGATGATCGACTTGGAGCGTATGGTGACTGTGTAGGTGTTTTCGGTATCTTGTTCGAGCCACATCCAGCAGTTTTTCAGGGTAGGATGTTCGAATTTGAACCCTTTTGTGCTCATCAGTTCCTCGGCCTCCCTGGGGCGACTGGTCAGGTGGATGATGCCCGTTGAGAGGGCGGTACGGGCGAGGCCCATCAGCGATTCGGTTTCCTGATCTTCGAGGAAGGGTTTGGCATCCGTGACGAGATTTTCCCAGCAATATCGTAAGATGGCGACATGCTTTCGCATATTATTTTCAAACGGCTGATTGAGCACTTTATCGCTGACCTCGGTTTTTATGACACTGTAGAGCCTGACGTGGGTGAGATTCTGCTTTTTCTGGAGATAATCGGTTCGCAATACCTGGTCGTCATTTTCCTTGAAGACCACGATCCCGACTTCACGGTTGGCCCCTTTCTTTTCCAGGACAGAGACACTGTTACTGGTGCGTAACATTCCCTTTTCGGGGAGCATATTCAAGACATCTGTGGAATTGTTCTTATTGACCTCAATGGCGTCGAAATAGCCTTCCATGACCATTTTTTTGGAGCTACAGCCGGTTGAAAGGGCCATTGAGAACATTACACCTGTACACAGGATAGTCAGTTTTGTTTTATTATTCACGATAAACTCCTTGCTTAAAATCATGAAAAGGATTTATATTCATATTGACACCAGCGTCATAAGTATTTTGACGCCCGATTTCCGCATCTTAAAGACTCGTTTGCATGACGCAAATTGACTTTTGACGAGGGAGTCATTACACCCTTTTTATCGACAATTTTACTCTGTGTCAATAATCTATCCGGTTCAGGGGGATAAATCCTTTATTATTGTGTTTACGAGGGATATTTTTTCATTTAGCTGCCCTTTGAGTTTTTGGACGAAGCTATTGGTCTGGAAATTTCCACGAACCGCCAGAAATTCACGATCGCGCTGTATTTCTGTGTTATCCATGCCAAATCCTACCCGGCCATCCAGTGCAAATTCTTTCTGAGCGTCCTTTAAACGCATTTTAGTCAGTTTTTTTGAGGTATCCAGCACCTCTTTGATCTTAAGGATCATTTTATCATGGGTCAGTTCTTCTAAGGGACAGTTCCAGTATTTCCGGATCATTTCAGTGGCCCAGGCCCATTCGTCGTGGTGATATTCGTCAAATATTTCGCTGAATCGGCTGGCCAGGCGTTCAAAATTGTCGATATAATTATTTTCAATCGCATCGATAATGTCATCTATTTTTGAGGATAGTCCGATAAGTCCCCCCAAGTCGGCCCAGTCACTGACGTCTGTCGGTTCTTTGGGGGTGTTAGGACGGGGGATTTCCGGGGTGTTCTGGAGGTGCCTGATGAGACAATCTCCCAGGTATTCATCGAGGGCCAGTTGGTAGAGTTCCAGGCCGGTCTCTATGGAGGCGGGTTTAATGGTCAGGCCCCGGTAGGCAATGGAAGTGTCCTCCGGGCCGAGTTTCTTTTTGAGTTGGATGAGCAGGTCAATGCCTTCGGCAATTTTTCCGGCGGTGTAGGGATTGATGGGATCGGTCATGACTTTGTCCAGGATGTTCGGGTCTTTTCGTCTGTCCCGTTTGGCCCATTTCTGGCCGTCTCGAACGGTTCCGATCCCACGCAGGGCCATGCCGGGCAGGAGGAGGCTTTGGCCGTTCTCTTCCATTAAGTAGGAGAAGGGCAACGCCGAGCTATTGCAATTGCAATAATGCTGGCCCATGACCAGGGTAAATGCCCCGATTTTCATCGGCCACATCATGTATGAATCTGACGCGAGCCTGCAGCCTCGCTCCATGATCCCCTGGTGTACGGGGCCGAGTTTGTATTTGTGGTTGCTCTGGTTGGAGCCGCTGCCGGCGTTCATGAATGAAAACAGTCCTGCGATCAGGAGTGTTGATTTGTGATGGGTGACGGTATAGGGCCCGGCAAAAATCGAACAGGCCTCTCCGTGGAATCCCTCACAATTAGCAAAGAAGAGCGAGTTCTTTGTTGAATATTGGAGGCCCAGCTGAACGCCCTGTCCAACGAAGCATTCTTCGATGATGACCTGGTCGGTGATCTGGCTGCCGCTGGAGCAAATGAAATTTCTGGCGATCACGCCAACGCCGATCGTCGCGGGGTCCTCTGCGGTGCTATTGATACTTCCGTTTTCCAGGTGGGCCGCACCGTCGATTATTGCATGAGGGCCGACTTTCAAATTCTCGAGTGTTCCGCAGTGTGTGATGCGGGCACCGTTGGCGATCAGCCCGGTTGACGATCGAACGGACTGGACAAAGCGATCGACCATCGCGTTGAGATTATCGATGAGTTTGGGCCGGTTTCGAAACATGGCCATCATCATCGCGACTTGCGATGTGAGGGTGTCATATATTTTAACCTCGCGCCCGCCGGCTTCAACGACAGGGCGGACCTGGGTGCCATTGCCAAACGCACTTTCGCCATGAACGCAGAGTGAATGCACATCATTGATCATCACATCGCTTTGGACATTATAATTTGCCAGAAGCGTTTTTACATGGTTGACATACACATTGTCGCCGAAGGTGCAGTTGTGTATCCTGGCATTTCGAATGCCGCAGGGGAGGTGGACGTCTCCTTTGAGGGGCATATATTTTACCTGGGCCCCGATGGTGACCTCACCGGAAAACTGCACATTTTCAATGCGGGTGATATCCAAATTCGGGCTGACCTGAACCGTCTCCCACTGTTGGGCGCTACAGCCCTGTCGGGTAAGCTGCTCAATGTCATTTGGGGTCAATTGTCGCGTTTGCGGTTTTGTCATTATCACATCAGCGTTCGGTGTCGATCAATCGTCAGAGACGAGAGCGGCAAGTTATTTGGACATTTGGCATGGCCACGATATAAAACGTTGTTTCCAGTACTGAAAACGGTATGCTTCAAACACAAGAGATTCTGGAATTGTTTTCGGCTATTTTTTAATGAAGGTTAATCATAATCTTTGGCGGCAGGGTTGATCATTGACCGGATTTGTCGCTAAGCATTATTAAAACCGTTTGCATAAAAAAAGCCCACCCTGGTAAGGATGAGCTTTGTATAGTAAGAAAAGCCTCCACGAATGCCGTCCGAAAGGCATTTGAAGGAACCCCTTATTTCAAGGTGGGCAACCGTAGCTTACATCCCAGATATCCTGCAAGCAGGCGTGTCCGGCTGATAAGACCTGGTTTCCCGAAATATGGGTCAATAGGTTCTTCAAAATAGCAGCATTCGTAACAAACACGGCAGAGGCGTTTTCACTAAATTATAAAGAGGAGGAGGTCAAACGAAGTATTTCAAAAATGTACCCATGGCTATCGAGCGGCAAAAGAACAGGTCTGAAAATAAAGTTTAAACTTCATCATCTCTGCTTATATTTATATCAATATAAAAGCCAAAAAGCAAGTAAAATCTAAAAAATATTTTGGTCGTCGAGGGCGTCAGGCTCGTAATACGGCATTGAATTTTTCTTTCAGATCGGCCATGATGACCTCCTGGAAAGTATCCACCTGTTCATGGGTTAACGTTTCATTGTCTTTTCGGAATATCATCGATAATGTCAAGCTTTTGAAGCCCTTGTCGATGCCCTTACCGCGATAGATGCCTACATAGTTCAATTGGCAGAGTTCGTCGATGTGGTTGGATTCAATGGACTTTTCAATGTTTGTCCATGCAACGTCTTCGGCCAGTACGAGTGATAAATCACGGGTAATTGCCGGGAATCGGCTAATGGGCTGAAGCCTGGGTGTTGTTCCATCGCGTTTCATCAGTGCGTTGAAATCGATCTGTGCCATACAGACTTTTTCGTTCAGGCCAAAGGCCATGGCGACCTCCTGGCTGGCCTGTCCAGCGTAGCCGATATTTTGGCGGTCCAGGAGTAATTCAGCCCCGCATCCCTGGTCTGTCCATATAAGGTTAGCCGGTTTGCAGGTGAGTTTTATTTGTTTGTTGAGGCCGGAAATAATTGTCTCAAGAACCCCCCGGAGTTCCTGGAAATCGCCATCGGTGCAGAAGGCCAGGTGAATATTTTCCAGGGCGATGCCGTTGGCGTCCGGTCGATGGACCGCGGCGAGTTCGTAAATGTCGCAACGGCCATTTCCGGCGTCCTGATTGCTCTTGCGAACATTGAGAAGCGAAGGCAGCAGGCTGTGCCGTAACGCGTTATTACTCTTTCGGGTAAACTCATTGACCCGAACGGGGACGAAATCTTTTTCGGCAAACAGCGGCCAATGCTTATCTTCGGCAAAGCCTACGTTTACTGTTTCAAAGTAACCACAACCGTTTAAGAGGGTTGTGACTTTTTTACGGGTTTTCTGGTAGGCGTCAGGGACTTTTACGGTTATATGGATACGCTCATCTTTAGGGACCTTGTCGTATCCGTGAATTCGGATCACCTCTTCGATCAGGTCAGCCTCGCGGGTTACATCGCCACGCCGCCAGGATGGGACCGTACAGTTGAAGCTGTTTGTTTCGGGGTTGAAGTGCGGCTGGAAGTTTAGCCGGTCCAGTATGCCCTCGACGGTGTTTTTATCGATTTCAAATCCGAGCAGTTTTTTCATGCGGTCCATTCGCATGGAAGCGGTGAGGGGTGAGATTTGCCGGGTCCATGCATCGACGATCCCTGGTGCGACTTTGCCGCCGGTGAGTTCCTTCAGTAGTGCTGCGGCTCGCCGGGAGGCCCACTCGAGCATGTTAATATCGACGTCCCTTTCGAAGCGGAACGAGGCGTCACTGCCGAGGGCTAAGGCCCGCGAGGTTCTTCGAACGCTCAGCGGGTCAAAATGGGCACTCTCCAGGAGGATCGTGCTGGTGTTGTTGCTGACTTCGCTGCTCAGTCCCCCCATCACTCCGGCGATGGCCACGCCAAATTTAGCGTCAGCGATCAGCAGCATCTTTTCGTCGAGTTTGTATTTTACATGGTCAATGGCTTCGAGCACCTCGCCTTTTTGGGCGGTCCGTACGATAATTCGACCTTCTTGGAGCTTATCATAGTCAAACGAGTGCAGCGGCTGTCCAATTTCCATCATGACGTAATTGGTAATATCGACGACATTATTGATACTGCGGATCCCTACGGTTGCCAGGCGTCGTTTCATCCATTCAGGGCTTTCCCCCACGGTGACGTCATCGATGATTCGTGCGGTGTATCGCCCGGAGAGGTCCATCGCCTGGATATCCACCGCGGTCCACTCTTCTGCGGGCTTGCCCTCTTCCACGAGGTCGATCTCGGGCATTTTAAACGTTGCTCCGCTGGCCGCGGCGACCTCACGAGCTATGCCAATGTGTCCCAGGCAATCCGGTCGGTTGGAGGTTACTTCCAGATCGATCATGCAATCTGCCCCGACCTGTTCGATGCCATCGACATTCAGGCCGATCTGCGTAAAAAGTTCATCAAGTTCTTCAACGGACCCTTGATAGTCGACATAATCCTTGAGCCAATCCAGCGATATTTTCATCGTAAAGCCTTTTAGGTAAAGAGTTTAAGCGTATTTTAATTACGTCTCTCCGGTTTCCAACGGAAAAGACAATAGCCGACCATGATAGCCATTTATGCCCACAGCGTCAAAAGTATTGTGGTGTATTGATTCGAGGGGGGTGCGCGATTTATTTCCGGCCGATAAGAAATGAGATATTCGTGATGCCAGCGTCATACGTCTTAATGGAGCCTTCTTCCCGGATTTTGAGGGTTGAGCGGCCTGTGACGGATGGTTTTTTGGCGGGGCGGGTCACCATTCCAGGCTTGCGATCTTTTTTTTCAATCTTTCATTTTCAGCGGCTAATTTTTTCAAATATTCGCTGGTCTGCAAGTATTTTTCCTTAAATATTGCCAGGTCTTTTTTTGTTTTAGTGATGATGGTTTGATAGGTTTTGAGATCGGTTTCCAGGGTATTGATCTTCTCCTGCATTTTTCGGGCTGCAGCGCGGCTGTTGGGCTCGGGTTTGTCGGGAATGACGGGAATGACGGGTTTGGTGAGTGTTTTGATCTGTGCCTGTGCGGCGTTGAGTTTTTCGGCGAGAATTTTTGATTGGGCCAGCTCCGACTGATATGTTTTATCGAGCAGGGTATGGGCTTGAGTTGTTTTTTCGAGTTGGCCTTTGAGGGTATTGGCGTCGGCGAGTAATTTCTGGCCGTTGGCCTGCTCATTTTTGAGCCCTGTCCGGGTCGCCTTCAGTGTGTTTTCAGATTCAGCCAGCTGGGTTGATAGTGTTGTGACCTGATTTTTTGAAGCGGTTAGATCGGCGGTGAGTTTATCGATGATCTTTTGTTTTTCAGTGATGGTGTTTAATGCGGTTTTATGCAGAGCGTCGCTGTTATTTCGTTCAGTCGTTAAAGTGGTTAAATCATTTTGGAATTTGAGGTTCTTATCGTTTAGAGTTTTTATCTGGGCGTTCAGGCTTGTTTGAGCTTTGCTGGCATTATCTGTGACGGTCGCCAGTTCTGCGACCTTTTGGTCAAGGGTGCTTTTAAGCTGCGTTGCCTTTTCTATCTGGTCGGCGAGCTGGGTGGTGCGTATTTCGCTTTGTTCCGTTAGCGTGTTGAGTTTCGTCTTTAAATCCTGATTGTCCTTTTGCGCCCTGGTCAGTTCTTTATTGTCACAGCCACCTGAAAGAAACAGCATAATTGAAATCAAACATAAGACGATTCGTATCATAATTATTCTCCTGATTTGATGTTAATGTTCTGGTAATATTCAAAAATGATCTACAAGTAATGCAAGTACTTTCTCCCGCAGATCATTGATGCGCATGGCAAGGACAATACTACCTGTCAGGCCGGTAAACGCCCCCATAATGACCATTTCTCGTCATATATGTAAATGCATCTTCATGTTATTTATTCACATGACTCTAAGAAGCCAGGGGGTTTCAGCTGCAATGTTTTTGGCGATAGTATCGTTTTTTTCTAATCACCTGATAGCGATCTATCGGAACGCCTTTGGGTGCATTTTTATGCCAAAGATGATCTGCAATTTTCCCGAGAATGTCATGCGCCTTAACGGCATCATTGTTTTGATTCAACTATTTATCGCATGCGAGCCTGCGTTACACTTTGCTTACGGCTTCTTTGGGTTGCGATGTAGCTACCAAAGCCCTGGTCAAAGCCAAACTCACTTCAAGGTTTTCCGGTTCTTCTGCCAGGATACTTTCCAGTAGTGGCATTGCTTTTTCTCAATGTTTTCGTTTATCCGGGTCATAACAGATCGATGCCAGATAAACATGTGCGGCAGAAACAATTTATTTATACTCAACGGTTGAAGGTTCGATCTCTATGATTATTTTAGCCGCTTTAGTTGCTTAATCAGAATTGTTGGTTGGACTGCCGGCAGATAACCACTCATATCCAGAAAGCTCTTTTTTTGATATTTTCAGATAGCTTACCATATAGTCATCCCAATCGCCGGGCAGAAAATATTTCTTACGAATATAATAAGATAAATAATACGCCAATCCACCGGTAAGAATAAACATCGTAAGTATAAAAGTACGCCAATGAATATCTGTTGGATTCATTTTTGAAGCATAGCCAAGTGTATAAAATATATGAAGTATATATCCAATCACGCCAAAGTTAAATAACGTCATGGCTGATGACTGCATTATCGAATAGCATCTTTGGGCCCAGGGCGTCACGGAAACCATGCCAGAAAAATCCATTTTAACCTTCATCTACTTTACCCATTTTCTTCATATTTTCATATTGATCGAATGTTTGGTAGAATTATCGTATCGGAGTATTATACCGCATTCGCAGTGGTACTGCAAGGTGAAAATCGCATGTTTCTCCTGGTTTGTGGCTTCCCTGGCGGGCGGATGGCGGCTGTCTGGCTAGGTGCTTTCAACTTCTATGGTAGGTATTTCGGGTAGTTTTGTTGGAATGGATGGGGGGATTTGCTCGATGACTCTCATTTTTTTCCATTTGCCGTGTAGAAACCTCAGGAGGAACAGGATGGCCAGCAAGCAGACATAGGCCGATGCGAACCCCCAGGCCAGGTAGAGGCCGTTGCCGGGGCCCCATTGGTTTTTGATGATGAAAATCGTGGGTAAGACCATGACGATCCAGCTTAACGAAATGGTCATGTACATGACAAACCGGGTATCGCCGGCGCCTTTGAGTGTGGCTGAGAAGATAATATTGCCGGAGTCGAAGATGCAGTAAAAGGCTACAAAACAGAGTAACGTCTTTACGATGGGTTCAATCGCCGCAAATTCACCCTGGTCGGCGCAAGCCTTAAACGCAAAGATAAACACTCCTGGGGTCAGCCAGAATCCCAGTGCGATCAATGACATATAGCCGGTGGTCATGTATAATGCCGACCAGGTGCTTCGGGCGGCGAGAGTTGGGTTGTTTTTTCCGAGTGCCTGGCCGACCAGGGTCGAGAGGGCGATTCCCAGGCCGATCATCGGCATAAAGGCCAGCATGTTGATCTGGAATGCTATATTGGTGGCGGCCAGTGATGTGGCGTTGATTCGCCCGACAAATGCGACAAACAGTGCAAAGAAGGCCATGTCGAGGCAAAACTGGACGCGATTGGGCAGGCCGTATTTCATGAGTAGTTTGAAGATTTCAAGATCTGGCTTGAAGCCGCTGAGGCTGGCAAATTCTTTTCGATATTTTTTTCTCAAAAAGGCGATAATAAATAATGCCGCTGAGACCGTCGTGGCGATAACGGTTGCCCAGGCTGCCCCGGCGATTCCCATGCCTGCCCCTGCAAAGTGCCATGGGCCCAGGGTGACCGTATCGAAAATGAGGTAATAGTCCAGGGCGATATTGATCAGGGTCGCGACCAGGTTCAGGTACAAGACGATCCATGTTTTACCTCGTCCGGTAAAAAAGCATGCTACCGTAGCGGTCAAAACGGTGGGGGTCATGCCGTAACAGAGCACTTTGAAGTAGATCACTTCATTGACCTGTATGCTGTGGGCATGGTCAAACCATCTGAAAATCGACTCAGCCAGTGGTATTATGGCTATCATGACTATACCGGCCAGAAGGGAGAAGTATATGCCCTGCCATACTGCCGGGCCAACCCGCCATGGGCGATTGGCCCCGGTATATTGGGCTACGAAGGTGTTGACGTAGTTGCCGGTGCCCATAAAAAAGCTGATAAATACGAATGCGGTGATCCCTGCGGGCATTGCGGCGCTCATCGTGTCTGTAGAATGCCAGGTGAGGAACACCCGGTCGATGAACATCTGGATGGTTGAGGTTCCCGTGCTGAGTATCAGTGGAAATGCTAGGTGAAGGACCTGGCGGCATCCACCGGGGCCTTGCCATCGATCTTTTATTCGGTTCAGGTTTGGTGTCATAGAGGAATGTCAGGAAATTACGGGTTCGGGTTTAAGTCAAATTTACATACCGGACGATAATAGCATAATTGTGACATTTTTGTCATAAGTATTTTCGAAGCTCCTTTTCAGGCTCTTAAAGGGTGATGATGAGGCCGCCGTCACTATAGAATATTGATGTGGGATTTATGATAAACTCAAGAGACGATTATAAACGCTATCTGACGGGTGACTGGCACGCTTCATCGCGGCCCTCTTGGCGAGATCCGATCTGGACGTTTCAACGGCTGTTGCGGCGACTGGAATATTATACGAATTGCAAGTCCTCTTTTTTTTCCGGCCCGTATCGTCGGATATTAAGGTACCGGTATAATCGTCTGGGCCTGAAATTGGGATTTTCAATCCCCATTAACGTGTTCGGTCCCGGTTTGCGGCTGATCCATCCCGGCACGATTGTTGTAAACGGCAATGCCAGGATCGGGTCGAATTGTCTTGTAAATACTTGTGTGGTCATTGGTTGCGCTGCCGGGGCCCCGGAGGCGGCACCGGTACTTGGTGATAATATTTTTATCGGCGCGGGTGCCAAGGTGATCGGGGCGGTAAGGATCGCCGATGATATTGCGATTGGTGCCAACGCGGTGGTTATGCATGATTTTATTGAACCGGGGATCACAATCGCAGGAATACCTGCTAAAAAGGTAAGTGATAAAAGTTCAGAGGGATATTTGATCAGGGGGACGGCGGTAAAGGCATAAAGGGATAGGGCTATATGGGTCAGTCCAAAAGATTCTGGAGAGTATTTGTATCGACCGTGGTGAGGTCGGGGCGTGTATAGGGGGTAGCTTTTTTGATGATTTCTTCCGGGTAGGTCGTAGCAACTGCCAGGCATTTGATCCCAGCACCTAGAGCGGCCTGGATTCCCCAGGTGGAATCTTCGATGATAACGCACTGGTTGGGTGCGATTTTTGGGCTGTTATTGAGTATTTTGTTGGTTTTTTCGAGTGTCATACAGAAACCCTGGGGATCGGGTTTACCGCGGAGTACATCTTCGGCGGCCACAATAACGGTAAAATAGTCGCTCAACTGGGTTTTTTTGAGGATAAATTCCACTTCATGTCGGAGGGCGCCTGAACAGATCGAACAGGGGATATTGTTGTCGCGCAGGTTTTTCAGCAGGTCGCGGACGCCGGGCAGTATGATGGAGTTCTCTTCGATATATTTTTGGAATTTAATGCTTTTCCGCTCGACAAGGTCTGCTATTTGGGATGGGGTGGGGGATTCGCCTCGATTTTTGAGCCGTTCGGTGAAGCATTCGATGTCTGTATAGCCCAGGTAGGATTTCATATATTCCTCCCAGGTAAAGACAATGCCTTCTTCGAGGAAAATCTGTCGGAACATTTCAAAATGGGCGGATTCGGTATCGGCGATAACGCCGTCGAAGTCGAATATTACAAGTTTTAGCATTGTTTTACCAGGTGAATTATATGTTAAGTTATTTATATACAGATACTTATGGGAATGGTGGGGGAGGTATTATCCCCATGGACTCCTGATTGTCAGGCCTGATTATATTAATGTTCGCATCAAAAGTCTATTGATATATTGAATTTACCGCTGAAATCCATATTGACATTGTCGGATTAAATGCTATTATATTGCCAATCACTGCCGTGCCTGCTAATGGGTGTCG